>NZ_JBHYZV010000052.1:0-56823 GCF_042753905.1 Streptomyces sp. NPDC059248
CAGGGGTCCCGTTCCCGTTACCGCCACCAGGGGTCCCGTTCCCGTTACCGCCACCGACCTCACCGCCACCGGGGGTCCCGTTCCCGTTACCGCCACCAGGCGTGCCGTTCCCGTTGCCACCGCCCGGGGTTCCGTTGCCGTTACCCCCACCGGGAGTCCCGTTCCCGTTACCCCCACCGGGGGTCCCGTTCCCGTTACCGCCACCGGGGGTCCCGTTCCCGTTACCCCCGCCGACGTCGTTGCCACCGTCAACGCCGCCGATGGGGTCGTCGGCCTGCACACCCAAACTGACGTCGGCGGACGTCTCTCCCGTGAACGCCGAGGCGGCGCCGGCCACCGTCAGCGACGCGCCGGCAGCGATCACCGCGCCAGCGGCGATTCGTGCCACGCGGATCCGCGTCTTCTTTGTCATTTACCTGCTACCCCCAGTAGCTGTTCGTCATCGGAGCCGGGTCTCCGGGCGGCTACTCGGAGGAGGGTTCCTGTCCTCACTCCGCTCGCCCACGCCCTGGAAACACGCATGCCGCGCGCCAGCCTGTCCAGTATTCGACGAGGCGTCAAGCCGGTTGCGCGAATGATGCCCGATATAGGGGGTTGTTGCCGGACCGGAGGCGACGCAACCGTGACCCCCGGGGCAACCATGCATGGCTCGACCATCTCATTGCCGCCTTGTCGACAATGAGAATTGGCGCTTTCTGACAGATCTCGCGAAACGGGCAGCGTCAGCCAGAGCCATGCCCAGGGGACGCCATGATCCGCGAACGCTCCTCGCGATAGATCCGCCGGGCCACGTCCTCATGCTCCATCAACGCGTCCCAGAATCCCGGCGCGTTCCAGGCAGGTGGTCCCCACGTAAGCGAACCGTCCGGCTCCAACTGAAGGCCCCAGCAAGCCGGGTGATCGGCATCGACCAGATCGAAGAGTCGAGAGTCGAACAGCGGGGGAATCTCCTCATCCGAGAACTCGACCCGGAAGTAATTCACACCATCCGCTTGACAAAAAATCTCAAGGACGATGTATTCGATCCCGCCCCTTAGCATCGCAGCACCTTGCCGCACGCGTCGATCGAGACCTTCAACTCCACGAAATTTGACTTTCAATCCTTCTTCTTCCCTCTGTCATTCATGACCACTTTATAGTCCAGGTCATAAAGAACTTCATCAGTCGTCGAGTTCTTGTAGAAGTGCACGCTGAAGTTACCATATGGACTTTGATAACTCGGCGTCTTGTATTTCCCCCATTGCTCAGCCCCACCCCGAACTGCGAAGGCATCCTGGACGACATGGTTGTCCATCTTACTGCCAGGCTGGATCATAGAGGAGCTATCGAGTGCCTCCTGAGTGAGCCGCCCGCTCGGCGTGAATACTGAACTAGCCGCCTTGTAGAGAAAATATTCTCCTACCTTTATCCCCTCATGAGCCCCGGCACATCCACAACCCTTGACAGTCCGACCTGCCGCAAGCCGAGCCGTAGACCATTCCCACCCAGCACCCACCAGGTAGAGAGCGGCGACAACGGCTGCCTCGCCACAATTTTTGCCCTTGAGGACGCATCTCCCTACCTGTGCAACACCTAGCGGGTCATCAGGAACCTCCAGCAATCCCGAACTCTTAGCGATAGAACAAAAGTCGGCATATCCGGAGCCTCCGCCGCCAGTGCCATGGCAGATATTCTTGGCCCACTTCTCCATGCGATAGCCGTACGTGTCCAGATCCGCGTAAGCAGCCGCGTACACCGACATCTCTTTAAACTCGGGCACCCGCACACCACCAACTACGGGTTGGCCGTCGCTAGATGTGTCAGTGTGGGTTCCACTGGAACTGCTGCTACTGGACCGTGACTTCGATTTGTTCACGCCCTCATTCGGGCGCCCGTTACCTGGCACCTTCTTGCCGTTCGGCTTCGTCTGGGTGGGACAGGCCGAGTCGTTCGGGCCGTTTCCGCACGCCAGGCCCAGTCCCGAAGGGTCGGCGAACGTCGCCGGGTTCTGTGCTCCGTAGCTGTAGCCGTTCAGCGTCTGATGCTTGTCCAGCTCCATCAGCGGGTCGACGCTGATGAACTGGCCGATAGCCGGATCGTACTGGCGCGCCCCCACATGGGTCAGGCCGGTTGCCGTGTCCACCGCCTTGCCCAGGAAGCGTTTGTCGTCGGGCCAGGTGCCGACGGCCGTGCCACGTGGGGAGCCGAACGGTGTGGTGAAGCGCTTGGAGACCGCCTGGGTGGTGGCATCGAGAGCCAGGCCGGCGGTGCCGTGCCGATCGCCCGCCAGGAAGGAGACGCCAGAGGTGCCGGACTCGGTCGAGCGCAGGGCGATGCTCGTACCGCCCACCGAGTAGGAGCGCGTCGCCCAAGTGGTCTTCGTCGTTCCCGAGACCTTGTGGTGGATCTCCGTGGCTCCGACGTACAGGACGCTCGTCCCGTCACCCGTCACCGCGCGCCGGATCAGCAGGGTGCCGTCAGCGTCGTAGAGGTAGCCGGACTTCCGGGTGCCCTGGGCAAGTTGGCTCAGTTTGCCCTCGGTGTTCCAGGTCAGCTCCTGGGTGCCCGAGTCGGGTGCCGGCCTTTTGACCGTGTTGCCGGTCTTGTCGTACGCGTACATGGCCTCGCCCGTGGGGGCGCCGCACTCCGCCGCCGTCGTCGTGCGGGTCAGCGCGTGACGACGCTCCGGGTCCTGATAGCAGTAGGTCGTGGTCGCCGGCGCCCCAGTGACCGGAGTTCGAGTCTCGGTGGCCCGCTGACCGGCGCCGTTGTAAGTGAAGGAGGTGCGGTAGGGCGCCGCCCCGCCCAGAACGCGGCTTCCGCAGTCGTCCGTCGCCGGGGTCCACGCCTCGGTGAGCCTGCGACGACCGTCGTAGCTGAAGCACTGGACGTCGGTCTTCAGGGTCGGGGACGCGTTCGGAGTGTCGGCGATCTTGGTGACGTTTCCCGCGTCGTCGTAGCTGTAGCTCAGGTCCTGCGGTTTGTACGGCGCGGTCTGGGGCGTGGTGACGAAGGACCGGATCAGCCGGTCGGTCCCCTGCTCGTACCGGTTGTCGATATACGTCTTCTTCGCCTCCGTCGCCCCGGAGACCCCGAAGATCAGCTGCTGCGGCTGCCCCTGGGCACTGTAGGAGACGTCCAGCAGGTAGTCGGAGGTGCCGGAGACCCCGATGGGCTGCCCCGTCTGGGTGTAGCGATAGGAGACGATCTCCGAGGCCAGGCCGCCCGCGGCGGGCTCGGTGGCGGAACCAATGGTTCCGTCGAGGTTGTACGAGGTGGAGAAGGAGTAGCTCGCAGCCGCCGCGCCCGCGACGACCAAGGGATCCGTCGCGTCGACGGTCAGCTGGGTCTGCAGGGGGCGGTAAAGGGTGTCGTAGGAGACGATCTTCTTGCCGTACGCCTTGCCCGCGACCCCGCCGTCGTAGCGGACGGACCCGTCGGGCTGCCCCTTGGCGAGGGTGTCATAGGTCCAGGCGGCGACCTTGGTCGCGTCTGTACGCTCGGCACCCGACCACAGACCGGACTTGCGGCCCAGTTCGTCGTAGCCGAACAGAATCTGCCCGTTCTCGGCGTTCTTGGTCCAGTCGGCCTGGTCGAGCGGGGTGTACCCGGAACGGGTCGTGCCCTTGTCCGGGTCCGACTCGGAGGTGCGCCGCCCGAAGAGGTCGTAGCCGTAGTGCCACTGACCACCGTCGGGCCCGGTGACGGTGGCCTGCTTTCCGTCCCGGGTATAGGTGAACCCGGTGGTGGTGTACCCGCTGCCGAGACCGCCCCCGAAGTCGGCGTCGGCAGGACTGGTACCCGCGTACTCACGTCGCTGGACGGTCTGCCCCTGTGCGTCCGTCACCACACGCACGGCCTGGCCGCCGGTGGGTGCGGTCGTCGCCGTCGAGTCCCCCGTGTAGGTCGTCGCCGTCTCCCACCTCTTCGTGCCGAAGACGAGAAAACTGCTGGTGGTGGCGCGACCCGCGCCGTCGAACACGGTGTGGAGCTGCTTGGGCGCCTGACCGAACTCGGCCCGCGTGTACGTGCCGTTCGGTGCCTTCGTCGTGTCGTAGATCCCGGCGTAGGTCTCGTACGCCTGCCCCCGTGAGTCGTATCGCGTATCCGTGAGCAGTCGGCCGCCGAGCGGGGTCGGTACCTGCTTCTGCAGCGGGCGCAGCAACGAGTCGAAGATCTCGTACGACGTCGTCACCGTGGTGGACGACTTGATGGTGGAGGTGGCGACGGACGGCGCCGCGCCGCGCTTCACCGTGTAGGCGAAGCTCGTACTGGCGCTCTGGCCCGCGTCCTTGCTGCGGTTGGGCAGCCAGACGCCGGTGGCGCGGCCGAGCGCGTCGTACGTCTGCTCGGTCTTCTTGGCGTTGGCGTCATAGGTACGCAGCGGGAGACCGCGGAGGCCGTCGAGGAAGGTGGTGACGTTGTGGTTCTTGGGGTTGGTGACGACGGTCTTCGTGGGTACGCCCGCCCCGGCAGGTGTGTGGGCCGTGCTCGTCCGGCGGCCCGCCGCGTCCGTCACCGACAGCATCCTGCTCAGGGGGTCGTAGGTCGTGGTGGTCAGCCGCTGCCAGCCCGAAGGGTGCCGTTCACCGCCGGTCGCTCCTGAGGGATAGGCGGACGCCCGGCCCGTCCAGGTCGGTAGTCCCTTGGTGGGGCTCTGGTCCGCGGTCCAGGTGGTAGTGGCAGTGGGGGCGACGTCGTAGACGGTCGCCGTGTCGGTGATGACATCGCCGCGGGTGGCGGTAGACGCGGGTAGTTCCAGCGCCGTCTCGGCGGTGACGCAGGCGCTGCCGACCGTACGCGTACGGGAGACCAGGCTGGTCAGCCCCGCGGCGGGGTTACGGGCGTACCAGGTACGGGTGCAGGTTTCATCCCCGGTCTTCGCGGTGTCACCGGCGAAGGCCACCTTCACCGGCATGCCGTACGTGTCGTGTTCGGTGGTGGACGAGGTGGTACGCCATGTCTGCCTCAGCGGCAGATACGTGTGCTGATGGGTGGCGCGGGTGCGGACGTAGTGGGCCTCGGTGTCCGCGTGCGACTTGTACTGGGTGGCGGTCCGGGCCGACCAGGGGTCGGCGACCGTGACGGAGACCGAGGTGGATCCGTCGTAAGTGATCTGCTGGCGCTGGAAGCCGCTGTACTGCTCGAAGTCGGTGACGGCTGGCACGTTCAGGCCCGGCAGATCGATACCGGGGGCGGTCACCGTCCGGGTGCCGCCCGCCTTGATCCTGTCGCCGTGCATTCCCTGCAGATAGCTGGTGACGGTTCTGGTCCGGGTGCCGGTGGTCGCACCGGTCCGGGCGGTCACCTTTCCGTACCCCCGCCACAGGGACCAGGTGCGTTCGCCCGCCGGGACGAACGGGCTGTCGTTGTGGCGCCAGGCCGGGTCCTCGTACGTGTACGCGTATTCGACGGGCTCGCCGTGGCCGGTCGGGTCCGACACCGTGACGGCGACTACCCGGTACTTGTGGAACCAGTCGAGGGACGCGTCGGTGGAGCCGTTGACGTTCCAGTACTGGGGGTAGCAGCTGGTGGAGTTGTTGTCCTCGGCGTTCGGCATGGTGCTGCCTCGGACGCACTCCGGATCGTTGTAGGAGACGGTGGTGACGGCTCCGGTCTCGGTCGTGACCGAGCTGACGCGAGGGCGGGTCAGGGGCAGGATGTTGCCGCCGCCGGGCTGGGTCCCACCGGCGACCCGGTTGGGGCGGCGGTGGTAGGTGAACGAGACGGGGTCGAGGGTGATGGGGGTACCGGTGTGGCCGGTGCGCCGTACGCCCTCCAGGACGAGGGTCTGGTCCGAGGAGTCGGCGAGGTCGCCGTTGTCCACGAACCGGTTGGTGAGATCCCAGGAGTCGACGGGGGTGTACGCGGCACCGTTGAGCACCGAGACCTCGACCTTGGTCAGACGCTTGAGGGAGAAGAATGCCGGGCTCTCCGCGATGCAGTCGGTGTCGTTCTCGCCGGCCGTGCAGATGGCGTCGAAGGGGACGTCGGGCCACTTCTTCGAGGTGGTCTCGGTCAGCGGTGCGCAGTCGGCGGCCGTGCAGCGGTCGGCGTGGGTGAGGGCGACCCGGCCGGGGGCGGTGTCGGCGAAGAGCCGGTCGGCCCGCTGACCGTAGAGGATGCGGTTCAGATAGCCGCTGGTGGTGTACTTCGTATTGGCGGTCGACGCCTTGTTCTTGCGGTAGTGGTTGGTCTCCGCCGTGTACCAGTAGGTCATGGCGTTGCCGTGGACGTCCTCGACGAGATCGAGGTTCCAGCGCCACGCCTGCTCCAGGGCGCGGTCGGCGAAGGCGGTGCCCGCCGAGTGACCCGGTTCGCCCGCGTCGTCACCGAAGACGGGAACGGTCCAGACCGAGTTGGTGCGTTCGGTTCCAGCGCCGGGCAGCTTGTCGAGGCCGAAGTGGTACTTCGTGCCGTCGCCCGTGGTGACGGTCCACCGTTCGCCGTTGTCGTCGCTGTTGTCGCCCCCGGTGCTGCGGGTGACGGTCGACGCGTCGTCGTTCTTGAGCCGCCACACACCGGTGGTGTCGTCCTTGACGAGTTCGGTGGATTTGCCGTTCAGAACGAGGGACGCGTTCTCGTACTTCCAGCAGAGGTCGTACTTCTTGTCGTGTCCGTCCTTGTGGCAGGAGTCGTACTTGCGCTCCACATAGGACACGGCCGTCAGTTCGAAGCCCTCGCCGACCTCGGTGCCCTGGTTGTTGGTGGACGCGGTACGACCGTCGACGCCGCCGGAGTCGTAGGAGAGACCCAGGGTGGGCACGGGACCGGCGGCCAGTGGGGGCACGCCCATGTCGTACGACCAGGTGAAGGAGCCGGACGAACCTCCGGACGCCCAGTTGGAGGAGGCGGACAGCGGGGTGGCGGAGTAGTCGCCGGCCCCGGAGGGCGACTGTCCCGGGCCGGTGGCGGCGACCGCGAAGACGGTGTTCTCCGCCATCGAGACCTTCGCGGTCAGCCGTTGCGCACGGATGTCGTTACGGGTCTCGAGAGGGGTCAGGTCACGGCAGCCGGGGCGTTCCGGGCTGGTCACGGCGCAGGCGGGCAGCTGCCACAGACGTAGTCGCGACGCCCAGCCGCCGCCGATGGCCGAGGCGAAGGAGGCGTAGTCGACGGTGAGATCGGTGGTGGTCGGCCGGTCGGTACGGGCCGTCAGTACGACGCCGTCGACGCCGACCGCACCGGTGGCACGCCGGTCGAGGACGGTGATCCTGGCACTTTTCCCGGTGGCCGACTCGCGCCGCTGACCGGTGGGTTTCACGGTGAGGGCGAGGCCACCCGCCGTGGCCGCACGGGCCGTGGGGGACAGCGGTACGGTGACGGTGCCGGCGGCGGGCCAGCGGGCCGCGTTCTGCTGTCGTACGGCGAGTGCGGCATCGGACGCGTCGGCAGCCCGATTCTTCCCGACCCGGTTCCGGGCCTCGCGCGCTCCTGCCGTGTCCATGGCCCTGACCTTGCTGACGCGCTGATCGGGGACGTCGGGGCGGCCGGGTCCCGCGGCCTGTGCCGACGGTGCGAGCGGTGTCAGCCCGACGGGTACGGCGAGGACCGCCGCGAGCAGGGGAATCCCCCAGGCCCGTGGTCTTTGTCGCGGTCGTACCGCAAGCCTTCCGCGTGTGCCCCTGAACATGATCGAACCCCCCACGATGTCGCGTACACGGCGGCGGCGCGATGAGTCTCGCCCCGGCCGTCGGAGAATGGGTATGCGCTGCGTCGGCCGGGGCCGCCGCCACCATGCCCTTGGGGCACGGAGACGGCGGCTACCCGCCCTCCGGGACCGCTCGGTCAGTCGCCGATGACGGTGCTGATCTGTTCCTCGGTCGCCATGGCCCCGGCCCACAGGCGGACTTCTCGTACCTTCGCGGGAAGGAAGTGGCCCCAGGTGGTGGCGGTGACGGCCTTGCCGACTGCGAGCTCCCCGGTGCCGGGGCGCGCGGTGTACGCCGCGTCGAGGTCGTTCTGGGTGTGGCCCACATGGAGACGGATGACCGGGCCGCCGTCGGCGACGGGATCGTAGACACCGGTCAGACGGACGGGTGTGTCGAGGTCGGCCTCGGTGTCGGAGCTGACCCAGGACTTGGTCCCGTCCGCGTTGATCCTTCCGAAGCGCCACAGGCCGACGGGGTGGGTCGTCTCGGCGCCGGTGTCGTCGAGCCGGGTCTCCTTGCCGGTCAGTTCGAACCAGAGCCCCCAGGAGGAGCCGCCGGCCGAGCGCTGTCCGACGACCTGGGCGGTATGGCCGATCTGCTTGGTGAGGACTTTGGCACGGTCGAGTTCGGCGACGGCCGTGACGGTGAAGGCGCCGGTCTCGTCGATCACGGGGCCCGGCGTGGTGGCCGCCCCGTCGAGCCCGTTGAAGGTCATCGCCTCGCCGTCGAGGCCGGCGCCTCCGGCAAGAGTCAGGCTCCGCCCGTAGCCGGAGGTGCTGTCGGCGACCGTGGTACCGGCGGCACCCGTCGCCTGCCAGTCGGCGACGAGTTCGACATCGGTGAAGCCGTTGCGGGTGGAGAGGGTCCGGGCCTCGCGGGCGACCTCCTCCGGGGTGAGGACCCGCTGCCAGACGGCGGCTTCGTCTATGGAGCCGTTCATGGGCCATTCGTGGGCCCCTGCCCATTTCCCGCGCCCGAACTGCAAGGGGCCCTGCGCCGACCAGGAACTGGGATTGGTGGTGGTTTCCTGGAGACGGCCGTTGACGTAGAGGTCCTGCCGCCTGGTCACCGGATCATGAGTGGCCGCGACGTGCGTCCATACCCCGAACACAGCTGGTTCTTTGGAGACCGGGCCCCAGAAGAGCTTCCCGTCGTTGGTGTCCGTTTCCTTCACACCGAAGTACCACTTGCGTACCGCCGGGGCATAGCCCAGACGGAACGGGCTGTGCACCGCGCCGTCCTGAGACAGGATCGTCCTTCCCATGGTGGGATCACCGTCCAGTCGCACCCACGCCGCCACCGTGTACGCCGCCCGTGTCTCCAGCACCGGCCCCGAGGTCGCCGCGTATCCTCCCGCCGAGCCGTCCGTCTTCAGCCCCCGGTCGTTGCGCGGCTGCGCCAGCGGCTGTCCTTGCTGGTCGTACCAGATCTCGCCGCGCCGCCCCCGGTCGTCGCGCACGGCCCCCGCGCCCAGTGCCGCGTTGTCCTGCTGGGCCGGGTTCGCGGTGGAGGTGTCGATCGCCACCCCGGTCGCCTCGTCGAAGCGCCAACGGCCGACCGGCCCGTCACCCTCCTTGACCAGGAAGCTGACGACCTGCGAAGCGCCCCACCGGCCGACGGCGTCCTTCGCCCGCACCTCCAGCTGGTAGGTACCGGACTCCGGCGGCGCGATGTTGAGCCGGGCGAGCGATGCCGCAGCCTGGATCTCGGACGACCATCCCGACATACCGGACCGCTTGTACTGATAGGCGGTCACAGCCCCGTCGCCGGGGGCCGGTGCGAAGGTGAAGAGGTCCTTGACCCCCGGCCCGCCCGCCGGGGCGCACGCGGTGGTAGTGCAAAGCGTGTAGACATTGCCCGGTGTCACGGTCGGAGCCTTCGGCGCCGTCGGGTCGACCCGGAAGTAGCAGAAGGCGCTGCCGCCGGACGTCAGGCTGCTCGCGTAGTTGTTGTAGTACGAGATCGTCTTCGCCCGGAGCCGGTAGGACGTGCCCTCGACCAGCGTCTGCGGAACGGACGGTTTGGCGGCCTGTCCATGGGCCAAGTGTCCGGACGTCGGCGAGACAAAGGGCGTCCCGAGCTGCCCCCACAGGCCCAGGGACTGCTTCTCCAGCTGGAACTGGGCCCTCAACCGTGCCTCGGGCGATCCGCCGGTGACGGTGCGAACGGTGGCGGCCACCTGCGGGGTGGGGTCACTGATCGTGGAAGGATCGGCGGGGTCGGTCGAGCACACCACGCCGGAGCCGGTCACAAAGCCGACCGACGTCGGGTGGTACGGGACTCCGACATAGTCGACGGCCAGTGTCGCATCGTTCTTGAACCGCTTCCAGGCGCTGGTGTCGGTCTCGTCCTGCGCCCGGATCATCAGGGTGAGCCGGGAGAACTTCCCCGCGGCGAAGCTGCGTACCGTCGCCGTCAGGTTCTCGTTCGTCTCCTCCGGATTGTCGTTGAACTCGATCGGCGCGTCCGGGGAATTCGGATCGCACAGGGAGCCACGGCCCGCGGATACCAGCCGGTCCCCCATCAGGTCGAGGTCGGCGGGACGGCCCGCCCACGTCGTGGCCGAGGAGATGTTGTTCGTACGGACCAGGTCGACCCAGCGGGGGTCGCACTGGAAAGCCCAGGGCTCGGTGATACGGAACGTGGCGTCGAGGATGTGCTTCCCCGCGAGTGACGAGGGTGAGAACTCGAAGTAGAGCCGCTGCACATAGCCCGGACCGCAGTAGTAGCCGTTCCATGTGCCGCACTTGCCCGCGCCCTTGCCGCGGTCGTCGCTGTGGTTGTCCCAGCCGTAGTCGCTGTGGCCGTCGGAGCGCAGCAGGGTCCGCTCGGCCTCGCCCCAGGAGACGACCGGGTCGATGTAGAGCGGGAAAGCGGCGGGGTCGGTCTGCTTCATCAGGGCCGTGTCGGGGACGATGCTGATGCTGTCCTTCGCGACGGTGATCGGCAGATCGGCCAGGTCGTCCCCGGGACGCGGGCCGGATTCGGGCGCGCTGTCGGAGCCGAGCGCCCGGGCCGCTGTCCCGGCACGGCCTCCGGCACCGGGTGCGGCACGGAGGTCGTCGCCCGAGGAGTCCCACATCTTGGCGGGCGGGACGGTGAAGACCTCCGTCGCGTTCGCGTCGACGGCGGCCATACCGCCGCCCTCGGTGGATATGATCTTGAGACGGTTCACCTCGGTGGAGAAGGTGATCTTCTTCAGCGCCGGATCGGCCGCCGCTTTCGGCGTCTTGACCACGAGCACCTCGCGGAAACCGTCCACCGTCGCGGTCATCCGGAGGTCGACGCCGGGCCGGACCTCCGGGTACACGGCACTGGCCCCGTCGACGACGGGCTCCGGCAGGGTGCCGGGCCAGCCGAGGGCCAGGGTCCGGCCCTCGCGGCCGACCCTGACGAGGCCGGCCCCGTCACCGCCACCGGAGAGGACGACGTCTACCGCGGCGGCCCGGGGCCGCAGGGTCCCGTCGGAGCGCTTCTCCAGGGTGGGGTCGGGCTTGGTCCACGAACCGTCCCGTCCCCTGACCCGGACCGGGACGGCGGACTGTTCCAGCCGGAAGGAGGAACCGTCGGGATTGGCGTACGTGGTCTCGAACTCGGTACGGGCCCCGGCCACCTCGACCCGTTGACCCGTCGCCTCGGCCTTCCGGAGCGCCGCTTGAGACTCCCCCGTGCCGTTCCCGGCGGCGGAGACCGCGTCGCGTACGGGCTCCGCCTCGGCGAGAACGGGAACCCCGGTCGCGACCAGAACTCCGCTCAGCGCCACCGTGACGGCTCTCCGGCGCCAGAGCACCCTGCCGTACACAGACATCGCCCACCCCCCGTGAGTCACTCATGTCACTGCGTGCGCGCATACTCACGGCGACTACATGGCCACGTCAACGAATTGATGCGTCGACGCAGGAGGAGCGTTCGGCGGACTGACCGATTCCCGACCCCGGAAACGCCCAGGTACCGGGCTTGTGCACCCTCCGCACCATCGCGGGATTGGCTGAGATGTGACCAAGGAGTGCACACTCCGTGCAGGGACTGTGACGCGGTGAGCGCGGCACGGAACGCGGAAGAGCGCCGGCCCCGAAGGGCCGGCGCTCTCGCCGTAGGGACGGGGTCGTGCCCCGGAGGCTACTTCTCCTGGTCCTGGCGCTTGCGCCAGCGGATGCCCGCCTCCAGGAAGCCGTCGATCTCGCCGTCGAGGACGGACTGGGGGTTGCCGACCTCGAACTCCGTCCGGAGGTCCTTGACCATCTGGTACGGGTGGAGGACGTACGAACGCATCTGGTTGCCCCAGGAGTTGCCGCCGTCGCCCTTGAGGGCGTCCATCTTGGCCTGCTCCTCCTGGCGGCGGCGTTCGAGGAGCTTCGCCTGGAGGACGTTCATGGCGCTCGCCTTGTTCTGGATCTGGGAGCGCTCGTTCTGGCAGGAGACGACGATGCCGGTGGGGATGTGGGTGATCCGGACCGCGGAGTCGGTCGTGTTGACGCCCTGGCCGCCGGGGCCGGAGGCGCGGTAGACGTCGATACGGAGCTCGGACTCGTCGATCTCCACATGGTCGGACTGCTCGACCACGGGCAGCACCTCGACACCCGCGAAGGACGTCTGGCGGCGGCCCTGGTTGTCGAAGGGGGAGATACGGACCAGCCGGTGGGTGCCCTGCTCGACGGAGAGGGTGCCGTAGGCGTAGGGGGCCTTCACGACGAAGGTGGTGGACTTGATCCCGGCCTCTTCGGCGAAGGAGGTCTCGTAGATCTCGGTGCCGTAGCCGTGGCGCTCCGCCCAGCGCAGATACATCCGCTGGAGCCGCTCGGCGAAGTCGGAGGCGTCGACGCCGCCCGCCTCGGCGCGGATGTTGACGAGCGCCTCGCGCTCGTCGTACTCGCCGGAGAGGAGGGTACGGACCTCCATCTCGTCGACCGCGCGGCGGACGTCCGTCAGCTCGGCCTCGGCCTCGGTCCGGGTGTCGGCGTCGTCCTCGGCCTCGGCCAGCTCGAAGAGGACCGCGAGGTCGTCGATCCGGCCCCGGAGGTGCTCGGCCTTGCGCAGTTCGGCCTGGAGATGGGAGAGGCGGCTGGTGATCTTCTGTGCCGCGTCCGGGTCGTCCCACAGGGAAGGGGCGGCCGCCTGCTCCTCGAGCACGGCGATGTCTGCCCTCATCCTGTCGAGGTCCAGAACGGACTCGATCGACCCCATGGTCGCGGAGAGGGACTTCAGCTCTTCGGATACATCGACGACTGCCACGCGTCCAAGCGTAACGGCTGCCCGGCCCGACCCCGCCCTCCAGGTGGCGGCCCCGCCCCCGCGGGCGGCCCCACCGGGGCGAACACCGGTACGGCACCCCGGCGGCCGGGTCGGAAGGCGGGCCGCTCCGGGCCGCACGGAACGGTGCGTACGCCGTACGTCACGGCTCGCGCCCGCCGGATCAGCGCTCCGCGGCGGGCGCCGGGGGCGCGGGGTGGGCGTCGGCGTCCGCGGTGGCGAGCCAGCCGCCGATCCCGACGACCACCGCCACCAGGAGCGCCGCCACACCCCGGCGGATCCGGACCGAACGGCGGCTGCCCTTGTGCCGGGCGGAGCCGGGGCGGCGCTGGCCGGGGCTGCGGGGGGCGCGGGCGGTGCCGTGCGCTCCTCCGGCCAGCTCGTCGGGGGCCGGGACGCGCATGGAGGTGTGGGTGTCGCGGTTGGCGTCCGCCGGAGCGGCACCGGGGACCAGGGGGACCGCGCCCCGGCGGCGGGGCGCGGCATCCGCCTCGCCGGCGGACGGGTCCGCGGAGGCTCGCGTATAGCGCTCCGTCGGCGTGGAGTCGTCGTCGCCCTCCGCCGGTCCGTCGACGTCGCGTACGTCCAGCGGCGGGAGGCCCGCGAGCCCCGGCAGGGCCTCGCGGAGCCGGGTACCCAGTTCGGAGGCGCGCAGCCGGGAGGCGGGGGCCTTGGCCAGACACTGGACGATCAGCTGCCACAGGTCGTCCGGGATGCCCGGGAGGGGGACCACGGTCTCGGTGACATGGCGGCGCAGTACGGCGCCGGGGTGGCCGCCGCCGAACGGGGTGAACCCGGCGAGCAGCTCGTACAGCACGGTGGCGAGGGCGTAGATGTCGACGGCGGCGCGCGGCGGCAGGCCCTCGACGATCTCGGGCGCCAGATAGTCCGGAGTGCCGATGATCTTCGTGGACTTGGTGCGCCGCGCGGTGTCGATCAGCTTGGCGACGCCGAAGTCGGTCAGCAGCGCCGGGTGGGAGCCCGCGGGGCCGAGGGGGCCCTGCATGTCGAGGAGGATGTTCTCCGGCTTCACATCGCGGTGGACGATCCCCGCGCGATGGGCGGCGGCCAGCCCGTCGGCGACGTCGGCGACGATCGCGACGGCCGCCTCGGGCGCGAGCCGGCGCTCCCGGTCGAGGCGGGTCCGCAGATCGGTGCCGCGGACGAGATCCATGACCAGGGCGAGATCGGTGCCGTCGACCACGAGGTCGTGGACGGCGACGATCCGCGGGTGGTCGAGCCCGAGCAGGGCGGTCCGTTCCTGGACGAAGCGCCCGACCAGCTCCTGGTCGGCGGCGAGGTCCTCGCGCAACAGCTTGATGGCGACGGGCCCTTCGGGGCCCTCCCCGGCCCACACCGTGCCCGCGCTGCCCCGTCCGAGAATCTGATGGGCCGTGTACCGGCTGCCGATATTCCGTGCCAAGACTGCTCCCTCAGCGGCTGGCGTTGCCCATAACGTACGCGGCTGTCGGGGAGACATGTGCCCCGGATGGCGGCAAGGGCCACACGCGTCGGGCGAATTCCATGGACATCACCGGACATATCAGGGGAAAGCTCGGCTGTTTTCACCCTTGAGGAAGTCGATAAAGCGACCGCCCGGTTCCTGCGGTTCATTCTCGGGCAGGGCGGAGCCGACCCGGGCGGGATCGCGTGGGCACGCTGTCCCGCCCCGGTCGTGGAGTCCGGCGACCCGATGGTCCGGGTCCGGTGGTCCGGGGCCCGGGGCCCGGCGTCCGGTGGTCCGCTTATCCGCCGGAGCCGGAGCCGGAGACCGCGTTGCCCAGGTCGGCGAGCCATCCGGTCACGGTCGAGATGCCGTCGCCGATCGCGTCCCAGTAGCCCTTGCCCTCGGCGACCCAGCCCTGGAGCGGGGTCAGCTCCCAGACCAGCCAGCCCGCGACGACCAGCATCACCACGGAGAACAGACAGCCCTTGAGGCAGCCCAGGCCCGGGATGCGCATCGGGTTGGCGCTGCGCCGGCGCGGCTGCCGCGGCTCCCGCTCCGGCCGCGGCGCGGGCTGCTGCGGGGCCTGGGGCTGCTGCGGCTGCTGGGGCGGCGTGTACGGCTGGACCTGCTGGGGCGGGGGCGCGTACTGCTGCCGCTGCGGCGGCTGGGGAGGCCGCTGCTGGTACTGCTGAGGGGCGTACTGCTGCTGATGCCCCGGCGGCGGACCCTGCGGGGGGCCCTGGTGCGGGGGGTGCTGCGGGTGCTGCGGCCGGCGCTGGGGCGCACGGCGCAGCGGGTCCTGGCCGGGGTCGAGGTACTGGACCTGGGTCTGCTCGTTCCGGTCGCGGGCGGCACGGAGCTGGGACTGCCAGGGGTGCGGGTCGTCGGGGCCGGGCGCGCCGGGCTGCCCGTCGGGGCGCGGCGGCACCGGCGGCATGACGGCCGTCGGGTCGGGAGCCCCGGCGTGAGAGGTGTGCGGCAGCACGCTCGTCGGGTCGGCGGCACCGGCGGGTCCCGAGGTGTGGGGCAGCACGCTGGTCGCGTCGCCCGCGCCCGCGGGGCCCGGGGTGTGCGGCAGGACGCTGGTGGCCGCGCCCGGGTCGTACCCGCCGGGGGTCTCCGGGACGGGCGCGGGCGCCGGGTCGGGCGCGAGGAGCGCGCCGACGCCGAGGGCCGCGTCGACCTCGGCGGCCGACGAGTGCACCCCGATCCCGGCGGCGACGACCCGCAGCCCGCGGGCGAGGTTCTCGGCGCTCGGGCGCTCGCCGGGCTCCTTGCGCAGGCACCGCTCGATGACCGTCCACAGCGGCTCGGGCACGGTGGTGGGCCGCCGGGGCTCCTCGCTCAGATGGCGGTGCAGGACTTCCAGCGCCGAGCCGCCGGCGAACGGCGGGCGGCCGGTCACCAGCTCGTACAGCAGGATGCCCGCGCCGTAGATGTCGACGGCGGAGGTCTGCGGGCGGCCCTCGGCGGACTCGGGGGCCACATAGGCGGGCGTCCCGACGAACTCGTGGGTGCGGGTGAGACCGGGCGAGTCCGCGAGACGGGCGATGCCGAAGTCGGTCAGCATCGGGTGGAGCCGGCCGTCGGGCTCGGTCCTCAGCAGGACGTTCGCGGGCTTGAGGTCGCGGTGGACCACGCCGTCGGCGTGGCTGGAGGCGAGCGCGTCGGCGATCTGGGCGGTCAGCAGGGCGGCGGCGACCGGGGTGAAGGGGCCGTTCTCCCGCAGCTGGCGGTGGAGGTCGGGGCCGTCGATCAGATCCATCACCAGGGCGAGGAGGTCGCCCTCGACGACGAGGTCGCGGGTCCTGACGATGTTCGGGTGGGTCAGGCGCAGCAGGACGGACCGCTCGCGCAGGAACCGCATCACGACGTCCGCGTCGTTCGCCAGCTCCTCCTTGAGGACCTTGATCGCCACGGTTTCGCCGGGCTGGCCGGGCACGGCGGCCTCGGCCCCGGCGGTCTCCCGCTGCCGGGCACGCCAGACGGTGCCCGTGGCTCCGCGCCCGAGCGGCTGCTCCAGGAGGTACTTGCTGCCTACAGGCCGCACGTCTTGCGCTCCCTGCTGATCGTGGTCCGGACCATCCCCGCCAGGCGCGGGGCGCCGACGGTCGGCGCTCCGCACCACTTTAGTGGGGTCGAGCGGTATGACGTTCGGTTGTCCACAGGCCCCATCGGGACGGAGGGGGACGGATCCCCCGGCCCCGGCCGTACGGCACCGCTGCCGGACAGCGCCGGATGGTGCCGTACGACGCCGAACACCTCTGCACACCTCTGCATACCGTTCGAGAGGGAGACGCCACAGGTTCCCCGGTGGTTGCCGGCACCACCGCAAGGCGGCGTATGTCACGGTCCGCCGCCCCGGTCCGGGGCGGCGGACCGGCCCCCCGGAGGTCGCATTTCCCACGGCGATCCCGCACATTCCGGCCGGAGGGGACCAATCATGATCACTTCTTGGCGATACCCGGGCGTGTTGTCAGTGGCAGGTGCGAGGATTCCCCCAGCACACGCTCGCGGGTGGGGAGCCCGGGGCCGTGCCGACCAGCCGGGTGGGGGCGACGAGGCGGTTCCCCTGCCGGTACCCGTGCCAGAAGGGATTGCAGACGGCGATGCAGATCCGGCTGACCGTTCTCGCGCCGCGCGGCGGACAGGCCGCGGCCGGGCCGCAGGCGCCCGGCCCGCGCGCCTGCGATGTGCTGGTCACCGCGCCCACGGGCACGGCGCTCGCCGCCGTGGCCTCGGGTCTGGCGGCGGCCGTGGCCGGCCCCGACGCGTCCGGGCCCGCCGTGCTGTTCGCGGGCGGCGAGCGGCTGGACGCCCAGCGGCGCACCCTGGGCGAGCCCCCTCTGGTGGACGGCGCGGTCCTCTCCCTCCAGTTCCCGGGCGACGCCGGGCCCTCCGGCGCCGACACCGCACCTCAGCTGCGTGTCGTGGCGGGTCCCGACGCGGGCGGGGTCCATCTGCTGCACGGTGGCCGGGTCGGAATCGGGCGCTCCGCGGATGCGGACGTCCCCCTCGACGACCCCGATGTGTCCCGGGTCCACTGCGAGGTCGTCGTCGCGGACGACGGCCGGGTCACCGTCGCGGACCTCGGCTCGACCAACGGCACGGCGCTCGACGGCCGCCCCGTCGGCTCCCGCCCGGTTCCCCTGCCGCCGGGCGCCCTGCTGCGGCTCGGCGAGTCCACCCTCCGGCTCGTCCCCGGCGGGGAGGGTACGGAGCCGTTGCGGGCCACCCCGGACGGCGAGGGCTATCTCAGGGTCCCGGCCAGGACCCCGGGGTCGTACGACCACGAGGGCGAAGCTCCCGGCCCGGAGACAGAACCGGGGACGGGACCGGGGACGGGACGGGAGACGGGACGGGAGCCGTGGCCCGGGGCCGGGCCCGCCGAAGCCGTGACGGAGACCTTCGGGACGTACGGCGGCGAAGGGACGAGCCCCGCCCGGAACCCCGGCAGTACCGGCACCGGTAGTACCGGGAGCCCCGAGCACGCCCGCGCCGACGAACCCCGCACCGGGGCGCGCCGCAAGGGCGGTATAGGGGCCTGGGCCGCCCGCCGCTTCAAGGCGGACCGCGAGCCGGACGGCGCCGAACCGTTCCCGGAGCCGCCCGGCGGCGGACCGGCGCCCGCGCCGCCCGCCCGCCCGCTGCCGGAGAGCCGGCCGGACCCCGCGGCCGTGCTGCTGACCGCCGTGGGCCCCGGTGACCGGCTGTGGGAGCGGGATCCCGGTCACCCCGAGTCCCTGGTGCTGCGTCTTGGCACGGCCGACCGGGACGGCGCGGCGGCCGTGCCCGTGACGATCGGGCTGCGGGAGGCCGGATCCCTGGGGATAGCCGGTCCCCGGGCCCGGCTCGCCGGGGCCGCCCGCTGGGCCGTCGCCCAGCTCGCCGCCCTCCACTCCCCCGCCGATCTGGAGATCGTGCTGATCTCCGCGGACCGGACCCGGGCCGTCGAGGAGCGCCGCGCCGAGTGGGCGTGGCTGGGCTGGCTGCCCCATCTGCGGCCCGCGCACGGCCAGGACTGCCGACTGCTGCTCGCGTACGACCGCGACCAGGCCTCCGCCCGGACCGCCGAGCTGGCCCGGCGGCTGGACGACGGGCCCCTCGGCCCCGGCTGGCCGAGCGCCGACCGGACGGCCCTCATGGATGCCGCCGGGCGGTACGAGGGTCCCCGGACGGTCGTCGTCCTCGACGGCGACCCCGGATCCGCGGCCCTGCGGGAGACCGCGGCCCGGCTCGCGGGCGCCGGCTGGTCCGCCGGGATCCATCTGATCGTGCTGGCCGAGACGCCCGCCGCGTCCCCGCTCTCCCCGGTCGCCGCGGTGTACGAGACGGCCTGCGCGGCGTCCCTCCCGTTCCGGGAGTGCGGGGCCGTCGGCATGCTCAGCGGCGATGTGGCGACCGCGTTGCGGGTGCTGCGGACGGTCGGCGGCCTGCCCGCGGGGCAGGGCGCCCCGGCCGTGGTGGACGCGGTGTCGGCGGCCTGGGCCGAGCGGTTCGGGCGGGCGCTGGCACCGCTGCGTACCGAAGGCGCGGCGATCGGCGACGGCCCCGGGGGACGGGCGGCGGCGCTGCCCCGCTCATCGCGGCTGCTGGACGAGCTGGGACTCGCCCGGGCCACCCCCGCGTCCCTGATGGCCCGCTGGGCGGAGGCCGGTGACCTGCCCGCGCCGGTCGCCGTGCTGGGCACCGGTCCCCGGGGGCCGCTGTCCGTGGATCTGACGGCGGAGGGCCCGCATCTGCTGATCGAGGGCCCGCCGGGCAGCGGTCGTACGGAGCTGTTGCGCTCGATCGCCGCTTCCCTGTCGGCCGCGGGCCGCCCCGACCGGCTCGGGCTGCTGCTGGTCGACGGCGCGGGCGGCGGGGAGCGCGGCGCCGGACTCGCCGTCTGTACGGAGCTGCCGCATGTCACCGACCATCTGACAGCCACCGATCCGATACGGATGCGGACCTTCGCCCAGGCCCTGGGCGCGGAGCTGAAGCGCCGGGCCGAGCTGCTCGACGGGACGGACTTCACCGCCTGGCACGCCCGGCACGGCGACTCCGGGCAGCGCGCCCCGGGACAGGCCGCGTCCGCGCACCGTACGGCGGGACACCAGACGGGACAGACCGGGCATCCGTCCGGTACTTACAGTCCGTCGGGTCCGTCCGGTCCGTCCGGTCCGTCCGGCGGCCCATACGCCACCGGTGGCACCGCCGGCGCGGACAGCGGTCGCGGTTCGTCGGCCGGACGGGTCGTCGGCCCCCGCGCGCCCATGGCCGGGGAGCAGGACGGCGGCTACGCCGCGGGCGTGGGGTCGCGCCGGGTCTCCGCCGCCGCCCGCGCCGCCCGTGGCGAGCCCACCAATACAGCGTCCCGGCCGGTCCGCCCCGGGCATCCCGACCCGGCCGGGCCCGACCCCCGTGTCCCCGGCGGCGGCCGGGGCGATCTCGACTCCCCGCCCAGCAGCACCATGCGGCTGCGCCCCGGCGGCCGGACCAGACCCGCGCCCGCCCCCGGCCCGCTGCCCCGGCTGGTGGTCCTCGTCGACGACTTCGACGCCCTCGTCGCCCCGGCCCTCGGCAGTACGGGCCGCCCGGCGGCCGGGTCCGTCGTCCGCGCCCTGGAGGCCGTCGCCCGGGACGGCGGACGGCTCGGGATCCATCTCGTCGCCACATCCGCCCGTCCGGACCGCACGGCGGACACCGATCTGGCGCGGGTGTCCCGGCTGCGGGCCGTCCTCGACGCGCCGCCCGCCGCCCCGGGCCAGGACGATCCCCTGCCCGGCCGGGGCGCCCTCGGCCACCCCGACGGCCGGGTCACCGCCTTCCAGGGCGGCCGGGTCACCGGCCGGATCCCCCGTACGGCGACGCTGCGCCCCACCGTCGTACCGCTGGAATGGGAGCGGATGGGCGATCCGCCGACCCGGCGGCCGGTACGGGAGCTGGGGAACGGGCCCACCGATCTGGCGCTCCTGGCGAGCGCGCTGGAACGGGCCGCGGGCTCGGTGGACGCCACCCCGCTGCCGCCGCTCTCCCCGGTCTCCTGACTCCCGAGGCTCCGCGCTTCCCCGGGGCCGACGCGCCCTCCTCTCCTGCCCCTCGTTCCCCATCGCACACCCCGGAACAACCAACTCCCACCACACTTCGACTGTTTGACGGGACGTCACGTCACAGAGGGATCACGAAAGAGCCCCCCGCGCCCCCGGCGGATTGCGGGCCCCACGGCCCAGGCATAGACCTGACACGCAACGCGTCAGCGCCAAGGGAGAGAACGGGGCAGAAATGCGGACAACTCTTCGCACGAGCAAGGTCGCGAAGGCGGCGGTGGTCTGGGCCGTCGTCAGTGCGTTCACGGTCGCCGGCTGCGGCGACAAGGGCAACGACGACGACTCCGGCGACGGCGGGAAGAAGAACGACAAGGGCACGGCCACCGTGCAGCTGCCGAGGCTCGACGGGCAGACCGTGCAGGTCGCCGCGGTGTGGAGCGGCAAGGAACAGGAGAACTTCGTCAAGGTCCTCGACGAGTTCGAGAAGCGGACCGGCGCGAAGGTCACCTTCGTCCCGGCACAGGACCCGATCGTCAACTTCCTCGGCACCAAGATCGCGGGCGGCAGCCCGCCCGATGTGGCGCTGCTGCCGCAGCCGGGCGCGATCCGGCAGGCCGTCCAGCGGAAGTGGGCCAAGCCCGTCGGCCCGGACGCCAAGGCCCAGCTCACCAAGAACTACTCCCCGGGCTGGCAGCGGATCGGCCAGGTCGAAGGCGAGCAGTACGGCGTCTACTACAAGGCCGCCAACAAGTCCCTGGTCTGGTACAACGCGGCCGCGTTCGAGGGGGCGGGCGCCCAGGAGCCCAAGACCTGGAAGGAGTTCCTCACGACCGCGGAGACCATCTCGGCCTCCGGGGTCACCCCGGTCTCCGTGGCGGGCGCCGACGGCTGGACCCTCACCGACTGGTTCGAGAACATCTATCTCTCCCAGGCGGGACCGGAGAAGTACGACCAGCTCGCCCAGCACTCCATACCGTGGACCGACCCTTCGGTCACCCGGGCCCTGACGACCCTCGCCGAACTGTTCGGCAAGCCCGAGCTGATCGCGGGCGGCGCGGACGGCGCGCTCCAGACCCCGTTCCCGCAGTCGGTGACCCAGACCTTCACCGGCGGCACCACCCCCAAGGCCGCGATGGTCTTCGAGGGCGACTTCGTCGGCGTCAACATCGGTGAGACCGAGGCGAAGCTCGGCACGGACGCCAAGGTGTTCCCCTTCCCGGCCGTGGGCGCCGAGGCGCCGGTGGTGACCGGTGGCGACGCGGCGGTGGCCCTGAAGGACAGCAAGGGCGCCCAGGCGCTGCTCACCTTCCTCGCCTCCCCGGACGCGGCCCGGATCCAGGCCGCCGCGGGCGGCTTCGTGTCGCCGAACAAGGCGCTGGACCCGGCGGCGTACCCCAATGACGTCCAGCGGGACATCGCGAAGGCGCTGATCGCCGCGGGCGACGACGTCCGCTTCGATATGTCCGACCAGATGCCGCAGGCGTTCGGCGGGACCCCGGGCCGGGGCTTCTGGAAGCTCCTCCAGGACTTCCTGAAGAACCCGAAGGACATCGCGGGCACCCAGACGAAGCTGGAAGCGGACGCCGCGAAGGCGTACAAGGACTGACGGCGCGGTGTCCTCCGTGACGCAGGCGGGGGGCCCGGCCCGGCGGCCGTCGCCCCCCGCGGGTCCGCGCAAGAGCGTGACCGGCACCCGTACCCTCCTCGTCGCCGGCTTTCTGCTGCCGGCGCTGGTGCTGCTGGGCGCGCTCGTGGTCTACCCGATCGGGTACTCGGTCTACCGTTCCTTCTTCGACCAGGCGGGCACCGGCTTCGCCGGGCTCGACAACTACACGGAGATCTTCACCGACGACGCGATCTTCACCGCGGTGAAGAACAACGCGATCTGGGTGGTGCTCGCCCCCACCGTCGCCACCGCCCTCGGTCTGATCTTCGCCGTGCTCACCGAACGGATCCGCTGGGGCACCGCGTTCAAGCTGATCGTCTTCATGCCGATGGCGATCTCCATGCTGGCCGCCGGCATCATCTTCCGGCTGGTGTACGAACAGGATCCGGACCGCGGCCTGGCCAACGCGGTCTGGGTCGGGGTCCACGACACCTTCAACGAGTCGTCGGCCTTCCCCCGGGCCAGGCCGCTGCCGGTCCATCCGCTGAAGCCGGGCGGCGGCGGGTCGTTCGTCACCCGGGAGCCGGTCTCCGCCCGGGTGCCGGTCCTGCTGCCGCTGGTCGGGGTGCCCCCGGCGAGCATGCCGTCGGACGCGAAGCCCGCCGGGACGCCGACGGCCACCGAGGACGGGCGGATCGCCGGCACGGCCTGGCTGGACTTCACCCGGGGCGGCGGCGGGAAGCCCAATGTCACCGACCCCCGGGAGCTCGGCCTCAAGGGCATTGCGATCGAGGCGGTCAGGGACGGGAAGGTGGTGGCGTCGGTCCGGGCCGGGGCGGACGGTACGTTCACCCTGCCCGCCGCCGCCGACGGCGCCGTACTGCGGCTGCCCGCCGACAACTTCCGCGAACCGTACAACGGGGTGAGCTGGCTCGGCCCGTCCCTGGTCACCCCGGCGATCATCGGCAGCTATGTCTGGATGTGGGCGGGGTTCGCGATGGTGCTGATCGCGGCCGGTCTGGCGAGCGTGCCGCGGGAACTGCTGGAGGCCGCCCGGGTCGACGGCGCGAGCGAATGGCAGGTCTTCCGCCGGATCACCGTTCCGCTGCTCGCACCGGTCCTGGTGGTGGTGCTGGTCACCCTGATGATCAACGTACTGAAGATCTTCGACCTGGTGTACATCATCGCGCCGGGCTCGGCCCAGGACGACGCCAACGTCCTGGCGCTCCAGCTCTACCAGTCGTCCTTCGGCCCCGCGGCCGACCTGGGGATCGGCAGCGCGATCGCGGTTCTGCTGCTGTTGCTGGTGATCCCGGTGATGGTGGTCAACATCCGGCGGATACGAGGGGAGGTCCGCCGATGACACCGGCACACCGAACGGTTCCGTCGGGGAGGACCCGGGCGGACGCGACCGCCGCGAAGACCGACCCGGCGGAAACGTCCCCCGGTGGTACGGGCCGCCGACCACTGGTGTCCCGGATCGCGGCCCGGGCGGGCTCGGGCGCCGTCCAGGCCGTCCTCGTCCTCGTGGCCCTGTTCTGGCTGATGCCCGCCGTGGGGCTGCTGGTGTCGTCGCTGCGCGGCCCGTCGGACATCGCCGCGAGCGGCTGGTGGGAGGTGTTCAGCGCCCCGGCGCAGCTCACCACGGAGAACTACGAGCGGCTGCTGGCGAACGAGGCGATCACCGACTCGCTCGTCAGCAGTGTCATGATCACCGTCCCGTCGACCGTGCTGGTCGTCATGATCGGGGCGCTGGCGGGCTACGCCTTCGCCTGGATGGACTTCCCCGGCCGCGACTGGTGGTTCATGCTGGTCGTCGGCTTGCTGGTGGTGCCCGTCCAGGTCGCCCTGGTCCCGGTCTCCAAGCTCTTCGGCGCCATCGGGATCTTCGAGACGACCCTCGGCGTGGTGCTCTTCCACGTCGCTTTCGGCCTGCCGTTCGCGATCTTCCTGCTACGGAACTTCTTCGCCGAGATCCCACGCGAACTGCTGGAGGCGGCCCGGCTGGACGGGGCCGGCGAACTGCGGCTCTTCGCCCGGGTCGTCCTCCCGCTGGCCGGTCCGGCGGTCGCGTCGCTGGCGATCTTCCAGTTCCTGTGGGTGTGGAACGACATGCTGATCGCGCTGATCTTCGCCGACACCGACAGCGCCCCGATCACGGTGGCGCTGCAACGCCAGGTCCGCCAGTTCGGCAACAACGTCGACATCCTCGCGTCGGGCGCGTTCCTGTCGATGGTCATCCCGCTGGCGGTCTTCTTCGCCTTCCAGCGCCAGTTCGTCTCGGGGGTGATGGCGGGTGCGGTGAAGTAAGGAGGGGTACGGCCCCTCCCGGACGGAGGCCCGGGGACGCGGAGTCCCCGGGAACTCCACCCGCGGTCAGGCGCCGCCCGGAGGGGTCAGACCTTGAGCGCCGCCACCGCGCCGCGCGCCAAGTCGTCCAGGTACCCCTTGGGGAGCTTCTCGCGCACCACCACGACCCGCCAGTACAGCGGCCCGACCGCCGCGTCCAGCAGCCGGTACGCGTCCGTGCCCGGCGGCAGCTCGCCCCGCTCGACCGCGTCGCGCACGATCGACGACGCCATGCCCCGCTGGCTGTCCACCAGCGCGGCCTTGATCGCGTCCGCGATCTCCGGGCTGCGGGCGGACTCCACGATCAGGTCCGGGATGATCTGCGAGGCCACGGGGTGGCGCAGGGCGTGCGACGCGACTTCCAGCAGCGCCCGTACGTCGCCGTACAGGGACCCCGTGGCGGGTGCGGGCAGGCCCTGTCCCGCGAAGGCCGACAGCAGGTCCACGACCAGGGACAGCTTGGACTTCCAGCGGCGGTAGACCGCGGTCTTGCCGACCCCGGCGCGGCGGGCGATGCCCTCGATCGACATCCGGGCGAAGCCGACCGTGGCCAGCTCCTCGAAGACCGCGGCGCGGATCGCCTCCGTGACCTCCTCACGGAGCACGGCGGCGCCCGCGGGCGCGCGTCGAGGCGGTCGCGGGTCCGGGTCGGTGCTCATGGCGAGGAGCATACCCGTGACGACGAAACGGTTGCGTCCCGACGCACCGACGCCCTACCCTCGCCGTAGCGACGAAACGGGTCCGTCCCGTCGTCGCACAGGATGCGCCCCCCGGCGAAAGCGACCAGCGTGACCAGCCCGACCCTCTCCCCCTCGGCACCGACGGGCCCGGTGGACCCCTCATGGGCCCGGACCGGGCCCCCGTACGAGCCCCCGTACGAGCTGGCACGGCGCCACGGGCTCACCGTCAGCGGCGAGCGCCCCACCCTGCCCGCCTATGTCCGGCAGCTGTGGGCGCGGCGCCACTTCATCACCGCGTTCGCCACCGCGCGGACGGCCGCCCAGTACAGCCAGGCACAGCTCGGCCGGATCTGGCAGCCGGCCACCCCGCTGCTGAACGCGGCGGTCTACTACGTGATCTTCGGCATACTGCTGGGCACCAGCAACGGCGTCCCCGACTTCGTCCTCTTCCTGATCACCGGGCTCTTCATCTGGACCTTCACCTCGGACTCGATCATGGCGGGGGCCCGGTCCGTCACCGGCAACATCGGGCTGGTCCGCGCGCTCCATTTCCCCCGCGCGTCCCTCCCGATCGCCCTGGCGCTCCAGCAGTTCCAGCAGATGCTCTTCTCGATGGCCGCGCTGACGGTGATCCTGCTGGGCTTCGGCCAGGTCCCGGGCCCGTCCTGGCTGTTGGCGATCCCGGCGCTGGCCCTGCAGACCGTGTTCAACACGGGGGCGGCCATGACGATGGCCCGGATCGCCGCGCGCACCCCGGACATCACCCAGCTGCTGCCGTTCGTGCTCCGTACCTGGATGTACGCGTCGGGTGTGATGTGGAGCATCTCGACCGTCCTGAGGAACCACGACCTGCCTCAGTGGGTCATGCTTGGGCTGCAGTACAACCCGGTGGCGGTCTATATCGACCTGGTGCGCTTCGCACTGATCGACAGCTACACCGCGTCCCAGCTGCCGCCGCACGTCTGGGCGGTCGCCCTCGGCTGGGCCGTGCTCTTGGGGGTGGGCGGTTTCATGTACTTCTGGAAGGCGGAGGAGCGGTACGGCCGTGGCTGAGAATCTGATGACAACAGCGGACCGAATGACGGCGCCTGCCGGTTCGGTCCCGGAGCGGGTGCCGACGGTCATCGCGGACGGCGTGCACATCAAGTACCGGGTGAACGCCGGGCGCAGCGGGAAGGGCAGCGCCACGGCCGCACTGAGCCGGCTCATCTCCCGCAAGGAGCGCAAGGCCCGCAAGTCGGGCAAGCCCGCGCCGGGCATCCGCGAGGTCCACGCGGTGAAGGGCGTCACGTTCACCGCGTACAAGGGGGAGGCCATCGGCCTGATCGGGTCGAACGGCTCCGGCAAGTCCACCCTTCTGAAGGCGATCGCCGGGCTGCTGCCGACCGCCGACGGCAAGGTCTTCACCGAGGGTCAGCCGTCGCTCCTCGGGGTGAACGCGGCCCTGATGAGCGATCTGACCGGGGAGCGGAACGTCATCCTCGGCGGTCTCGCCATGGGGATGACCCGGGCCGAGATCCAGGCGGCGTACAACGACATCGTCGACTTCTCCGGCATCAACGAGAAGGGCGACTTCATCAGCCTGCCGATGCGGACGTACTCCTCGGGCATGGGCGCCCGGCTGCGGTTCGCCATCGCGGCGGCGAAGAGCCATGACGTGCTGCTGATCGACGAGGCCCTGGCCACCGGTGACGCGAGGTTCCGCCGCCGCAGCCAGGACCGGATCAACGAGCTGCGCAAGGAGGCCGGCACGGTCTTCCTGGTCAGCCACAGCAACAGCACGATCCTGGAGACCTGCGAGCGGGCCCTGTGGCTGGAGGCGGGCGTCCTGCGGATGGACGGCCCCGCCAAGGAGGTCGTCGCCGCGTACGAGGCGTTCACCAAGAAGTAGCCCGCACGCCCTCCGGCAACCGCCGGCCCCGTCGGCCCCCGTCGTCAGCGGCGGGGGCCGACGCGTTCCCCGGCGCACACCCCGACCGCGAGGCGTAACCGTACGGTCACCGTACGGCGCGTTACCGTACCCGACGATGAGCCCTCACAGGATCACCCCGTCGCTGCCGCCCGTCCGCGTCCGGATCCCCGGGCCCGCGGGCACCGCGGGCCGCCGGACCGGCGGCCCGCGGCGGCCCGGGACGGCACTGGCCGCGGCCTGGGTGCTCACCCGGGCCCTGATGCTCGTCCTGCTCGCCGTCGACCACCTCGGCGACACGGGCGTCGCCGGCGAGGTCGACGGGCTCTACCGGGGCTGGTACGAGCAGTGGCTGGCCCGGGGCGCCTTCCCGGCGGACGATGTCACCTGGCAGTACCCGCCGGGCGCCGGGCTCGTCCTGCTCTCCCCCGGCGCGCTGCCGTTCCTGTCGTACTTCCACGCCTTCGTGGCCCTCGTCCTCGCCGCCGACGCCGTGATCACTGTGGCGCTGGCCCGGGCGGGCCGCGGGGCCGCCGCCGGAAGCGGTGGTACGGGCTCCGCCGCGGGCGCCTGGCTCTGGGTCGCCGCCCTGCCGCTGCTGCTGAACCTGCCGCTCGCGCGGTACGACGTCCTCGTCACCGCCGTCGCCGTCCTCGCGCTCCTGGCCCTGCGCCACCGGCCCCTGACCGGCGGCGCCCTCGCCGGGCTCGGCGCGATGATCAAGGTGTGGCCGGTACTGACCCTGCTGGGGACGCCCCGGGGCCGTACCACCAAAGAGGCGTGGACCGCGGCCCTCGCCGCCGCCACCGGGCTGCTCGCCGTCCTCGTCGTCCTCTTCGACAACACCCTCGGCTTCCTCCGCCAGCAGGGCGCCCGCGGCGTACAGATCGAATCGCTCGGCGGGACCGTACTCCAGCTCGCGCGGCGGGCCGGCTGGGACGGCCGGGTCGTCTACCAGTACGGGGCCATGGAGTTCACCGGCCCCTATGTCTCCTCCGTGGCCCGGCTCGCGCTGGCCCTGACCGCCGCCGCGTTCTGCTGGCTGCTGCTCTGGCGGGTCCGGGCCCGGCGGTGGAACGCGGCGACGCCCTTCGACGCGGCCTTCGCCGCGGTGCTGCTGTTCACGGTCGTCAGCCGGGTCATCAGCCCCCAGTACCTGGTGTGGCTGATCGGACTCGCCGCGGTCTGCCTGACCTCCCGGGAGACCGTCCTGCGGCCCGCGGCCCTGCTGATGGTGCCCGCCGCGGCGCTCAGCGCGCTCGCCTATCCGCTGCACTACGACGACGTGATCGCCGCGACCCCGCTGGGCTGCGCGCTGATGGTCGTACGCAACGCCCTGCTGCTCACCGCGGCGGTCCTCGCCTGCCGCCGGCTGTGGCGGGCCACCGTCTGAACGAGGGACGGGCCACCGTCTGAACGAGGAACGGGCCACCCTCTGGACGAGGGGCGGCCCGCGATACGGCGAGGGGCCGCGCCCGGAACTCCCGGACGCGGCCCCCGGCCGTATCTGTGCCCTCTCCCAGAGGGCGGCGATCAGCTGTGGGTACGGAGCAGTTGACGCATCGTCCGCATCGCCACCGACAGATTCGCCAGGTCGAACGCGTCCGACCCCTGGATCTCGTCGAGCGTCGCCCGGGCCCGGCCCAGGATCGAGGCGTTCTTCATCTCCCACGCCTTGAACCGCTCCTCGGGCGTGGACCCGCCGTCGCCGACCGACAGGACGTCCGCCGTGAGCATGGCGTGCGCCGCGTACAGGTCCTCCCGGATCGACGCCCGCGCCATCGACTGCCAGCGGTCGGCCCGCGGCAGTTCGATGATCCGGTCCATCAGCTGGGTGATCCGCAGCCGGTCCGCGAGGTCGTAGTAGACCTCGGCGACCTCCAGCGGTGCCTGGCCCGTACGGTCCGCGATCGCGACCACGTCCAGCGTCGGGAACGCCGAGGAGAACCCGGCCACCCACATCGCCAGCTCCTCCGGCACACCCTGGTCCACCAGCTCGTCCAGGATGCCCTGGTACCACTCCAGATCGGCGCCGCGCAGCAGGCTCGGCAGCTCGCCGCGGACCTCGGCGACCCGCTCGGCGAAGAACTCCACGGTCTCCGCGAGCTGGAGCGGCTGCGGACGGTTCCCCAGCAGCCAGCGGGTGCCGCGCTCCACCAGCCGCCGCGAGTGCAGCCGGATCCGGGTCTGCACATCGGCGGAGACCTCGTTGTCCAGCGCCTCGACGGCGTCCCATACGGTGCTGAGGCCGAAGATCTCCCGGGCCGCCGTCTGGGCGCGGACGACCTCCTCCGTGGAGGCGCCGGTCTCCTCCCGCAGCCGGTGCAGGAAGGTCGAGCCGCCGGTGTTGACGGTGTCGTTGACCAGGACGGTGGTGATGATCTCCCGGCGCAGCGCGTGTCCGTCGACCGCGTCGCGGAACTTCTTCCGCAGCGGCTGCGGGAAGTAGGCGTGCAGCAGCTTGGCGAGATACGGGTCGTCCGGCAGCTCCGTACCGATCAGCTCCTCCGCCACCGTGATCTTGGTGTAGGCGAGCAGGACCGCCAGTTCGGGCTGGCTCAAGCCGCGGCCCGAGTTCAGCAGCTCACGGATCTGCCGGTCCGGCGGGAGGAACTCCAGCGCGCGGTCGAGCGCGCCCTCCCGGCCGAGCCTGCGCATCACCCGCTGATGGGCCTGGAGCAGCGACGGCGCCTGGACGACCGCGTTGGCCAGGGCCACGTTCTGCGCGTAGTTGTTCCGCAGCACCAGCACGCCGACCTCGTCGGTCATCTTCGCCAGCAGGGCGTTGCGCTGCTTGACGGTGAGGTCGCCGTCGGCGACCAGGCCGTTGAGCAGGATCTTGATATTGACCTCGTGGTCGGAGGTGTCCACTCCGGCGCTGTTGTCGATGGCGTCGGTGTTGATCCGGCCGCCGGTGCCCTCGGGGCCGCCGGAGCGGGCGAACTCGATCCGGCCGAGCTGGGTGAGGCCGAGGTTGCCGCCCTCGCCGACGACCTTGACCCGCAGTTCGTCGCCGTTGACCCGGATGGTGTCGTTGGCCTTGTCGCCGACGTCCGCGTCGGACTCGGCGGACGCCTTGACATAGGTCCCGATGCCGCCGTTCCACAACAGGTCGACCTGCGCCTTGAGGACGGCCCGCATCAGCTCGGCGGGGGTCATCTTGGTGATGCCGTCGGCGATGCCGAGCGCCGACCGGACATGGGCGTTGACGGGGATGGACTTGGCGGTACGGGGGTGGATGCCGCCGCCCGCGGAGAGCAGCTTCGTGTCGTAATCGGCCCAGCTGGAACGGGGCAGCTCGAAGAGCCGGCGGCGTTCGGCGTAGGAGACGGCCGCGTCCGGGTCGGGGTCGATGAAGATATGCCGGTGGTCGAAGGCGGCGACCAGCCGGATGTGCTCGCTCAGCAGCATGCCGTTGCCGAAGACGTCGCCGGACATGTCGCCGACGCCGACGACGGTGAAGTCCTGCGTCTGGGTGTCGTGGCCCAGCTCGCGGAAGTGCCGCTTCACCGACTCCCAGGCGCCGCGGGCGGTGATGCCCATGCCCTTGTGGTCGTAGCCCGCCGAACCGCCGGAGGCGAAGGCGTCGCCGAGCCAGAAGTCGTAGGCGACGGCGACCTCGTTGGCGATGTCGGAGAAGGACGCGGTGCCCTTGTCGGCGGCGACGACGAGATAGGTGTCGTCCTCGTCGTGCCGGACCACGTCGGCGGGCGGGACGACCTCGCCCGTGACCAGGTTGTCGGTGATGTCGAGGAGGGCCGAGATGAAGGTCCGGTAGCTGGCGATGCCCTCGGCGAGCCAGGCGTCGCGGTCCGCTGCCGGGTCCGGGAGCTGCTTGGCGACGAAGCCGCCCTTGGCGCCGACGGGCACGATGACGGTGTTCTTCACCATCTGCGCCTTGACCAGTCCGAGGATCTCGGTACGGAAGTCCTCCCGCCGGTCGGACCAGCGCAGCCCGCCCCGGGCGACCTTGCCGAACCGCAGATGGACGCCCTCGACACGGGGCGAGTAGACCCAGATCTCGAACGCCGGGCGCGGCGCCGGGAGGTCGGGGATGGCCTGCGGGTCGAACTTCATCGACACATAGCCGTGGTGTCCGCCGCCCCCGCCGCCGGCCTTCTGGAAGAAGTTCGTCCGCAGGGTGGCCTTGATGACGGTGAGGAAGGAGCGCAGGATGCGGTCCTCGTCGAGGCTGGCGACCTGGTCGAGGGCGCCGTCCAGTTCCTCCAGCAGCCCGTCGGTCAGCTCGGTGCCGGCGTTCTGACGGCCCGGCGACATCCGCGCCTCGAAGAGGGAGATCAGCAGCCGGGTGGTGTGGACATTGGTGCGGAGGGTGTCCTCCATGTACTCCTGGGAGAACGTGGCGCCGGCCTGCCGCAGATACTTGGCGTAGGCCCGCAGGACCATCGCCTGCCGCCAGCTGAGCCCGGCGCCCAGGACGAGGGCGTTGAAGCCGTCGTTCTCGGCCTCGCCGGTCCAGACGGCCGCGAAGGCCTCCTGGAACCGCTCCCTGGCGTCGTCGGCGAGATAGCCGCCGCCGTTGCCGTTGGCGCCGACGACGGGCATCCGCAGCCCGAAGTCGTAGATCCACGCCGTCGTCCGGCCGGTGCCGCGCAGTTCGTACGGCCGCTCGTCGACGACCTCGCAGCCCAGCCGCTGCAACACGGGCAGTACGGCGGAGAGGGAGACCTGCTCCCCGGTGCGGTAGATCTTGAAGCGGCGCTCGCCGGGTCCGGCGCCGACGGGCTCGTAGAGGGAGAGCGCGAAGTCGCGTCCCGCATGGGCCAGATCGTCGAGGTGGACCAGGTCGGCGACGGCGGAACGCGGCGAGTGGTCGGCCTTGTAGCCCTCGGGGAAGGCGGAGCCGTAGCTGCGGAGCAGTTCCGCGGCGCGCTCCTCGCCCAGCTCGGCGGTGAGGGCCTCGGCGAAGCCGTCGGCCCAGGAGCGGGCGGCCTCCACCAGACGGGCCTCGATCCGCTCGGTGTCGGCGTCGGTGAGGTGCGGCAGCTCGGTGCCCGGGGGGACGCGGACGACGAAGTGGATCCGGGAGAGGATCGATTCGGTGTTCCAGGCGGTGAAGTCGACGCTGGTGCCGCCCAGCTCCTCCTTCAGGATGTCGATCAGCCGCAGCCGGACGCCGGTGGTGTAGCGGTCGCGGGGCAGATAGACGAGGGCGGAGTAGTAGCGCCCGTACTCGTCCTGGCGCAGATAGAGCCGGAGCCGGCGGCGCTCCTGCAGATACAGGACGCTGGTGACGATGGCGCGGAGCTGGTCGACCGGGGTCTGGAACAGCTCGTCGCGCGGGTAGGTCTCCAGGATCTGGAGCAGATCGCGGCCGTCGTGGCTGTTGGGCGTGAACCCGGCGCCGTCGAGGACCTCGGCGACCTTGCGGCGGATCACCGGGACCCGGCGGACGGACTCGGTGTACGCGGCCGAGGAGAACAGGCCCAGGAAGCGGCGCTCCCCGATCACATTGCCGTCCTTGTCGAACCGCTTCACCCCGACGTAGTCGAGATAGCTGGGCCGGTGGACGGTGGAGCGGCTGTTCGCCTTGGTGAGGACGAGGAGCTTGTGCTCCCGGGCCTTGGCGCGGGCGTCGGCGGGGAGCCGGCTGAAGGACGGGCTCACGGGGTGCGCCTCGTCCTCGGCGTGCCGCGGGTCGGAGCGGAGGATCCCGAGGCCGGTGCCGGGCACGGCGGTCAGCGCGTCGGTGCCGGTGAGCTCGTACTCCCGGTAGCCGAGGAAGGTGAAGTGGTCGGCGGCGAGCCAGCGCAGCAACTCGCGGGCCTCGTCGACTTCCTGGCCCGCGATGTCCCCGGCGATCGGCTCACCGGGCAGATCCTCGGCGATCCGGAGCGCCGCGTCGCGCATCTTCTCCCAGTCCTCGACGGCCTCACGGGCGTCGGACAGGACGCGCAGCATGTCGACGGAGATCTGCTTGAGGTCGGCGCGGTCGGTCTCGCGGTCGATCTCGACATGGATCCACGACTCGACGAGGGCGTCGTGCGGGAGGTCCTTGGCGCCGCGGGGGGCGGTGGAGAGGACCTCCAGGAGCCGTCCTGTGACATCGCGGCGGACGGTGACCTGCGGATGGATCACGACATGGATGCCGCGACCCTGCCGGGACAGCTCATTGGTGACCGAGTCGACGAGGAAGGGCATGTCGTCGGTGACGACCTCGACGACGGAGTGGCTGCACGTCCAGCCGTTCTCCTCGACCGTCGGGGTGTGCACCCGGACACTGGCCGTGCCCTGCGGGCGGTTCTCGGCCAGCCGGTAGTGGGAGAGCGCGGCACCGAAGACGTCGACCGGGTCCCGGTCGGCGAGGTCCTCGGGCGCGGTGTGCAGGTAGTAGCGCTGGAGGTAGGCGAGCAGGTTGTCCTGGTCCGGACGCCCGCCCTGCTCGGGCCCGGCCGTCTGATGACCACCGCCCGGACCGTTCTCGGCTACCCGGGCAGCCCGTGCGAGCAGTTCTGCCTTGGCTTCATCCAGCTTGGTCTGCATGTCCTCTGGCTCCTGTCGCGCGCCGTTGCGTGACGTAGGGGGAAGAAGCGACGCAACGCCACGGCCGGGGTGTCCGGTCGGGGTCGACGTTATGTCGCGATGGGAGGCCTCCGGGCGCCGATCGGTTAAATCCGAGAGAATTCGGCGTTGTCGCCGTCGACGGCCGGGCCGTTACGCGGGGACCAGCGATCGCCCGGGCGCGGTGGCGCTCCGGGCGAGTACCGGGGGCTGCTCTGCCCCCAGGGCCTATCGCACTGATCACGGCTCCAGGCTATCGCCCCTCCCCCCGTCGCCGTCATGGACCGTATGTGTACAAAACCGGGGCCGGAAGTTTGACAGTCTGCACAGAGGGCAGGCACAGGCGCCCACACGATGGGTACGACCCTCCGGGAGGCCCCGGGCCCGGTGCCTCCCCCGCCCCACGACGGGAGCAGCAGAGATGACGACGAAGGTCCTGATCGTCACGGGCGACGCCGCGGAGTCCCTGGAAGTCCTCTACCCCTATCAGCGGCTGCTGGAGGAGGGGTACGAGGTCCATATCGCGGCGCCCGCCCGTAAGAAGCTCCGGTTCGTCGTCCACGACTTCGAACCGGGCTACGACACCTACACCGAGAAGCCGGGGTACACCTGGGAGGCGGACCTCGCCTTCTCCGAGGTCGACCCGGGCCAGTACGCGGCGGTGGTCGTCCCCGGCGGCCGGGCCCCGGAGTATCTGCGCAACGACCCGGAACTCCGCAAGATCCTTAAATCCTTCTTCGACGCCGACAAGCCGGTCGCCCAGATCTGCCACGGCCCGCTCGTGACGGCGGCCGTCGGCGGCCTCACGGGCCGCCGGGTCACCGCGTACCCGGCCCTCGAACCGGACATGCAGACGGCGGGCGCCACGTTCCAGGACACGGAGGCGGTGGTCGACGGCACCCTCGTCTCCTCCCGCGCCTGGCCCGACCACCCGGCCTGGATGCGCGAATTCCTCAAGATCCTCCGCACAAGGGCCTGACCCGCCGCCGCCGCGGCCCCGCGCCCCGGAGCCGCGCGGTTGTACGGGACCGGAGGCGACGCCCGCGCCCCGGGGCCGCGCGGGCCCCACGGGGTCTGCCCGTGCCGTACACGGGGCGGGCCGGCCCGGGCCGGCGCTGTGGGGCCCAGCGGTACGGGCGGTACAGGCGGCACGCGCGGGCGGCCCGTGGCAGGCCGCACGGGGGGGGGCTCGCCCGGCCCCCGTGCGGTGCCGTGGGCGCCTGGCCCGGCCCTGGCATACGACGGGGGCACTCGCGCTGCCGCGGTCTTTCCCGACCTCGCGGTGGCCTTACGGCACCCGACACCCCTCCGCCGCCACCGCGGGGCGTACGAACGCATGGCGCGGACGCGCCACGGGAACGCCTGGGTCGACGCGCCGTGCGGGTGGCCGTACGGCACCGGCGTACGGCACCGGACCCCCGTGACGACGCCCGGCAGGGTGTACGACTACGGGCCCCGAGTCCCCGCGGCCCCGGGCCACCCATGGGCCGGCCCCGGGCAGCCGTGACCGTGAGGCGACGGGACTCTCCGGGGCGGCCGGCCCCGGGCGGGCCCGGAGCGGCCTCACCGGCCGAAAAACCTAGGCGGAGCCGACCAGGCGGGTGGCCAGGTCGACCGCCTCCTCCAGGGAGTCCACCACCGGCACCCCCACGCGTTCGAGGTTGGCCCGGGTATGGGAGCCCCCGGTGTAGAGCACCGCGTGCGCGCCCACATGCGCCGCCGCCACCCCGTCGTCCGCGGCGTCGCCGATCACCACGGTGCGCTCGGGCGACACGTCCAGTGACAGGGCCGCGAGATGGCGCACCATGGACTCGGCCTTGGAGACGCCCGAAGGACCCCGGCGGCCGTCGACCCGGACGAAGTGCGCCTCGATGCCCCGGACGCGCACCGCCGGGAGCAGTTCCTCGTGGCCGTGCATGCTCAGCAGCGACTGGCTGCGCCCTCCGACCCCCCACCCGGCCAGCAGCTCCGCCGCGCCCCGGGTGAGCCCGCACTCGGCCTGCTGGGCCAGATACTCGGCGTTGAAGGCGATGTCCATCGCGTCCCACTCCGCGTCCGACGGCACCCGGCCGAGCATCCGCTCGTAGAAGCGGGGTATCGGCACGCAGTACCAGGAGCGGTACTGCTCGACGGTGATCGGATCGAACCCGACGACCCCCAGCGCGGCGTTCGTCGCCCCGACGACCGCCGTCATGTCGTCGAGAAGCGTGCCGTTCCAGTCCCAGACGAGATGTCCCGCCCGTCGCGCCTGCCCGGCCACTCCGTTCCCCTTGCTCGTCCCCATGCCGAAAACCGTACTCGCCCCCTCTGACAACGACCCCCGGCCGACGTCGCGCACCGCGTATTCCCCGCTACGCTCCGGAACCTTCCCGGCCGACGATCGCCGGAATCTCCTGGACGCCATACCAGAGCAGCTCGTGATCCTCCGCCCCGTCCACGGTGAACCGGGCGTCGTCGTCACCGTGGTCGGCCGCGCCCAGCGCGCCGGCCGCCGCCGCGACGTCGTCGAGGGCGTCGTCGGAGTCCACATGCACGGCCGCGGCCAGCCGCAGCGGCACCGGCGACCCGATACGCAGCTCACCGAGGGACGTCCCGTCCAGCGCCGGATCCGGGTCGACGGCCACCTCGCGGTCGGGGACGTCGACGGCGACGACGACCCGGCGGCGGGCCGCGCCCGGGTCCCCGGCGATCAGCCGGAGCGATCCGGCGGCGGCCCGGCTGAGGGCCGCGTACTCCAGCTCCTCGATGTCGTCCGAGACGTACCACTCGCGCAGCGACGGGGTGACGCCGTACGCGGTCAGGGGTCCGGGCCCCAGCTCGCCCGCCGTGTGCGCCTCCGCGAGTCCGGCGAGGGTCAGGGGGACGTACACGCGCATGGCAGGCCGCTTTCGTAGTCGGAAGACGCACCTCAGAATACGTGTGCCGGTCCGCCGAGGTCCCCCTTCGGGCCGCCGGGCGGCCCGTCGGAAGCGTCCATTCCGGACACCCGGTGTCCCGGCGGTCGAGCGGCCGAGACCCCCGGTCTCACCCGGATAGGTGAATCCGGGGCGGTTCGGCGCCCGGCCGCCCCACCCGTTGCGACCGGCGCGCGCCGCCCCGTAGAAGAACCCCCAACGGTGTTACCGCCCGGTACAGAAGGAGCCGGGCCCGACCGACGGGGGCGGTACGGATGGACGGTACGCAGACCGGCAGCGGGACACAGCCGCGGATCGACGGGGCACGGACGGAGAAACGGGACGCCACCACCCGGGCACCGGGGCGGACACCACCCCGTCCCCCGGCCGCCCCGCCACGGGCCGCGCGCCCGAAGGGCCGGCCGGGGGCACGCCCCGGGGGCCGCCGGGACTCCCGCGGCCCGACCCGGACGACGGTACGGGCCGGGACCGGGGCTCCGGCACCGGCACCGGCACCGGCACCGGCACCGGCACCGGCGGTCGGAGCCCCGGCGCCCGCCGTCCTGGCGGCCCGGCGCCGGGATCAGCCGCCGTTCTGGTTCGCCGAACGGCTGCTCGCCGTCCTCAGCGGCCGCCGCCCGGTGCACTGGATGCTCGGCCATACCGTCGGCGACGCCTACGACCGGCTGGTCCGGCTCGCCGACGACGCACCCTTGCGCGCGGAGAGCAGGGTGACACCGGTCGTACAGGAATGCGGGGAGTTCCGGCCCCGCCCCGGAGTCATCGAGGCGTTCGCCCGGATCGCCACGGGCGACCGGCTCCGGGCCATGGCCTTCCGCCTCGAACAGGGCCGCGACGACCGCCGCTGGCGCTGCTCGGCCGTGGACCTCGGCGACGGAGCGGACCCCAGGGGCGACTGCTGACCGGACGACGGCTCACCGGGCGACGCGTGGGTACGGAAACACGAAACCGGGCCGGTCCCCCGCGAAGGGGACCGACCCGGCGGCCCTCACGGGGCCTTCGCCGTCGTCGTCCTACGGCTACTTCTTACGGCGGCGTCCGCCGCCCTTCTGCGCCTTGCGCCGCTCGGCGCGGGTCGTCCCGTCACCGGCCGCGGCGGCCGTCTCACGGTTGCCGCCCGTCTCGAAGTCGCCCTCGACGATGCCGCCCTCACCGTCCACCGTCGGCGCGGAGAAGTGCAGCCGGTCCGGGCGCTGCGGAGCCTCCAGGCCCTTCGCCCGGATCTCGGGGCGCGCCGCGGGCACCGCGTCCCGCTTCTCCAGGGACGGGCCGGCGCCGTCCGCCACCGGGACCTCCTCGACCTGCTGCTCGACCTGGACCTCCAGGTTGAACAGATAGCCGACGGACTCCTCCTTGATGCTGTCCATCATGGCGGTGAACATGTCGAAGCCCTCGCGCTGGTACTCGACCAGGGGGTCCTTCTGGGCCATCGCGCGCAGCCCGATGCCGTCCTGGAGGTAGTCCATCTCGTAGAGGTGCTCACGCCACTTGCGGTCGAGCACCGAGAGCACCACCCGGCGCTCCAGCTCGCGCATGATCTCCGAGCCGAGCTGCTTCTCCCGCGCGCCGTACTGCTCGTGGATGTCGTCCTTGACGGACTCGGCGATGAAGTCCGCGGTAATACCGACCCGGTCGCCCGCGGCCTCCTCCAGCTCCTCGATGGTCACCTTCACCGGGTAGAGCTGCTTGAACGCGCCCCACAGCCGGTCGAGGTCCCACTCCTCGGCGAAGCCCTCGACCGTCTCCGCCCGGATGTAGGCGTCGATGGTGTCGTCCATGAAGTGCGCGATCTGCTCCTGCAGGTCCTCGCCCTCCAGCACCCGGCGGCGCTCGCCGTAGATCACCTCGCGCTGGCGGCTGAGCACCTCGTCGTACTTCAGCACTTCCTTACGGGTGGTGAAGTTCTGCTGCTCGACCTGCGACTGCGCGGAGGCGATGGCCCGGGTGACCATCTTGTTCTCGATCGGTACGTCGTCGGGCACATTGGCCATCGCCATGACCCGCTCGACCATCTGCGCCTTGAAGAGCCGCATCAGATCGTCGCCGAGGGAGAGGTAGAAACGGGACTCGCCCGGGTCGCCCTGACGGCCGGAGCGACCGCGGAGCTGGTTGTCGATACGGCGCGACTCGTGGCGCTCGGTGCCCAGGACGTACAGCCCGCCCAGCTCCCGGACCTCCTCGAACTCGGCCCGAACCGCCGCCTCCGCCGACTGCAGCGCGGCGGGCAGCGCCGCCGCCCACTCCTCGACGTGCTCGACGGGGTCGAGGCCGCGCTGGCGCAGCTCCGCCTCCGCGAGGTCGTCGGGGTTGCCGCCGAGCTTGATGTCGGTACCGCGGCCCGCCATGTTCGTCGCGACGGTCACCGCGCCCCTGCGGCCGGCCTGGGCGACGATCGTCGCCTCCCGGTCGTGCTGCTTGGCGTTGAGCACCTCGTGCTGCACTCCGCGCTTGCTGAGCTGCTGCGACAGATACTCGGACTTCTCGACCGAGGTGGTGCCGACGAGGATCGGCTGGCCCTTCTCGTGCTTCTCCGCGATGTCGTCGACGACGGCGTCGAACTTGGCGACCTCGGTGCGGTAGATCAGGTCCGACTGGTCCATGCGGACCATCGGCTTGTTGGTCGGGATGGGGACCACGCCGAGCTTGTAGATCTGGTGGAACTCGGCGGCCTCGGTCATCGCCGTACCGGTCATGCCGGAGAGCTTGCCGTAGAGACGGAAGAAGTTCTGGAGGGTGATCGTGGCGAGCGTCTGGTTCTCGTCCTTGATGTCCACCCCTTCCTTCGCCTCGATCGCCTGGTGCATGCCCTCGTTGTAGCGGCGGCCGGCCAGGATACGGCCGGTGTGCTCGTCGACGATCATGACCTCGCCGTCGATGACGACGTAGTCCTTGTCCTTCTTGAACAGCTCCTTGGCCTTGATCGCGTTGTTGAGATAGCCGACCAGGGGGGTGTTCACGGACTCGTAGAGGTTGTCGATGCCGAGCCAGTCCTCGACCTTCGCCACACCCGCCTCATGGATACCGACGGTGCGCTTCTTCTCGTCGACCTCGTAGTCGCCGGTCTCCGCGAGACCCTTGAGGTGGTTGCCGGGCTCGCCGCGGGTGAGCCGCGTGACCAGCTTGGCGAAGTCGCCGTACCACTTCGTGGCCTGGTCGGCGGGGCCGGAGATGATCAGCGGCGTACGGGCCTCGTCGACGAGGATGGAGTCGACCTCGTCCACGATGGCGAAGTTGTGGCCGCGCTGGACCAGCTCGTCCTGCGACCAGGCCATGTTGTCGCGCAGATAGTCGAAGCCGAACTCGTTGTTCGTCCCGTAGGTGATGTCGCAGGCGTACTGCTCACGGCGCTGCGCGGGCGTCATATTGGCCAGGATGCAGCCGACGCTCAGCCCCAGGAACTTGTGGACGCGGCCCATCATCTCGGAGTCGCGCTCGGCCAGGTAGTCGTTGACCGTGATCAGGTGGACGCCCTTGCCGGAGAGCGCGTTCAGATACGCGGGGAGGGTACCGACGAGGGTCTTGCCCTCACCGGTCTTCATCTCCGCCACATACCCGAGGTGCAGCGCCGCGCCACCCATCATCTGGACGTCGTAGTGCCGCTGGCCGAGCACGCGCTTGGCTGCCTCGCGCACGGTGGCGAAGGCCTCGGGCAGCAGGTCGTCGAGCGTGTTCTCACCGCTCTCGTAGCGCTGCTTGTACTCTTCCGTGAGCGCCCGCAACTCGGCGTCGGAGAGGTCGACGAAGTCCTCTTCGATGGATTTGACCTGGTCCGCGATGCGGTGCAGTTTGCGCAGGATCTTGCCTTCGCCTGCACGCATGAGCTTGTTGAAGACGGACACTGGGGGAGGTCTCCTTGCCGATTCGGGCCTGGCTGGGTCGTATGGACTCTGGCGCGGGCACGGCAGGTGGGCCCCACCGCAACGGCCATCGTAAGCGAGGACACCCGTCGGTCGGGAGGTCCGCACTACGCCTGTCCCCGGGCCCGGCCGCCTGATACCCGTCCTGTCAACGCACAGGACACGCGGAAGGTGCCGGTGCGGAGGGAAAAGTGCTCGCATCCGCTTTCCCGCCCGTTCAGAATCCGGACATGGAGCCGATCACACTCACCACCGGCCGTCTGCTGCTGCGCGCCTTCACCGAGGACGACACCGACGAGGTCTTCCGGCTCTGCCAGGATCCGCAGGTCCAGCGGTGGACCTGCGTGCCCTCGCCGTACGAGCGCCGGCACGCGCGGGAATTCACCGGGGAGACCGTCCCGGAGGGCTGGCGGACCTCCACGACCCCGACCTTCGCCCTGGTCCCGCCGGACGGCGGCCCGCTCATGGGCTCCGTATCGGTCACGCTCCGCACCCTCTCCGGCACCTGGGAGGTCGGCTACTGGCTCGGCGCCGAGTACCGGGGCCGGGGCCTGATGACGGAGGCGGTCACGGAGATCGCCCACTGGTCCTTCGGCCGGCTCGGCGCGACCCGGCTGGAGTGGCGGGCCGAGGTCGGCAACACGGCCTCCCGCGCGGTCGCCCTGCGGGCGGGCTTCACCCCGGAGGGGACCCTGAGGGCCGCGATCAACAACAACGGCACGCTCCGGGACGCCTGGGTCGGCTCCCTGCTCCCGTCGGACCTGGGGCTGTCCGGGACGTACGCCTATCTCCCGGCGCGCCCCGACACCTCCTCCGGGACCGGCGGGCCGGGACACCCGTGACGGGGGCGGCGCTGTCAGTGGCGCCGTCTATCGTGCGGTACATGACCACGCAGCCACCGCCCGTCGCCGAACTCTCCGCGGACGAGGCCCGCCGCATAGCCCTGCGCGCCCAGGGGTTCCTGGGCGCGCCGGACCGGCGGGCCGGGGTGCGGGGAGTGCTGCGGCACCTCGGAGCCGTCCAGCTCGACACGATCTCGGTGCTCGCCCGCTCCCACGAACTGGTGCCGTACGCCCGCCTGGGCGCCGTCGGCCGCCCCGCGGTCGACTCGGCGTACTGGACGGAGGGCCACAGCTTCGAGTACTGGTCGCACGCCGCGTGTGTGCTGCCCGTCGAGGAGTGGCCGCACTTCGCGTTCCGCCGCCGGGCCTACCGCGCCCGCCCCCAGTGGCACCACGACCTCCCCGACGACGCCTACGACAAGGTGATCGCCCAGCTGCGCGCCGAGGGCCCGCTGACGGCGACCGAGCTGGGCGGCGCGAAGAACGGCGGGGAGTGGTGGGACTGGTCCGCCTCCAAGATCGCCGTCGAGCGGGCGCTGATGCACGGCGAGGTGGTCTGCGTCGAGCGGCGCGGCTGGAAGCGGGTGTACGACCTCGCGGAGCGCGCGATCCCGGCCGAGCTGCTGGCGGCCGAGCCGGACGACGCCGAGTGTCTGCGGCGGCTGGTCGGTCTCGCGGGGCAGGCGCTGGGCGTCGGCACCCGGGCGGATATCACCGACTATCACCGGCTCAAGGGCGAGCACTTCGACTCGGTGATAGCGGACTCCGGGCTCGTGCCCGTGAGCGTCGAGGGCTGGTCCAAGCCCGCCTGGGCCGATCCCGCGGCGCTGGCGACCGTGCCCCGCGGCCGGCACCGTACGACACTGCTCTCCCCGTTCGACTCCCTGATCTGGGAGCGGGCCCGTACCGAACGGATCTTCGGCTTCACCCACCGGCTGGAGGCGTACGTCCCCAAGCCGAAGCGGGTCCACGGCTATTTCGCGATGCCGCTGCTGTCGGGCGGACGGCTCCTGGGGCGCGTCGACCCGGCGCGCGAGGGACGGACCCTGGTGGCCAAGCAGGTGTCGCTGGAGTCGGCGAAGGCCGTCGAGCCGATGGCACGGGCGCTGCGCGAGGCCGCCGAGTGGGTCGGCTGCGACTCGGTCCGGGTGGAGCGCGTCGACAGCCCCGGGCTCGCCGCGCCCCTGGTGGCGGCCCTCGGCTGACCCGGGCGGCCCCGCCCGGCCGCCGGGGCCCGGGGCCTCTTACGGGATCCTGCCGGGGTTCGCGGACTCTCCGTACGCGGAGCCCTCACGCGCGCCCGGGTACCGTCCGCCGGACGGTACCCGGCGGGCCGTCCGGATCAGCGGATCTCCAGGATCTTCTCCCGCATCGCGTAGACCACGGCCTCCATCCGGGAGTGGAGCTGGAGCTTCTCCAGGATGTTGCGGACATGGTTCTTCACGGTGTTCTCCGAGATGAACAACTCCTTGGCGATATCCCGGTTGTTCATCCCGGTGGCGACCAGCTTGAGGACCTCCAGCTCGCGGTCGGTGAGCCGGGGCGCGGGCACCAGCCGTCGCTCGTCGGTCCGCTGGATCATGGACTTGAACTCGGTCAGCAGCTTGGACGCCATCGACGGGCTGATCTGCGACTGGCCGTCGGCCACCGCGCGGATCGCGGTGGCGACCTCGTCGGTGGAGATCTCCTTGAGGAGATAGCCCGTGGCCCCCGCCTTGATCGCGTCGTAGAGATCGGCCTCCTCGTCGCTGATCGTCAGCATGATGATCTTCGCGCTGGGCGCCACCTCCTTGATGGAGGTACAGGCCTCGATCCCGCCCCGACGCGGCATCCGCACATCCATCAGCACGATGTCGGGCAGCAGGTCGGCGGCCTTGTCGACGGCCTCCGCGCCGTCCCCGGCCTCGCCGACGACCTGGATGTCCTCCTCATGGGCGAGAACGATCTCCAGCCCTCTGCGGAAGAGGGCGTGGTCGTCCACGACCAGGACCCGGATCGGCTCGGCGCGGGGGCCGCCCGTCACGGCCACGTCAGCCGTGTCCCGGGCGTCGGCGGTGTCCTGATGAACCGGTCCGAAGCTGTCCGCCATCGTTCCTCCCCCTGAGACAGGGTCCGAAGGGCATATACGTTCCACCAACACCGGTGCCGGGGGCACCTGTTGGTGTGACGCCATGCTTTCACGTCCGGCAGCCTCCGCGGTGATCCTCCGGGCGCACGGTGGTGCCCCCGAGGGCGCACAGGGCGCTTCGGGGGCACTGTCGGTCAGCCGTACGACTCCTGCGGGGCGGCGGGATCAGCCGCCGAGCGCACCGCCCGCGCCACCCGCGCCGGAACCGGCCAGGGGGTCCGTCTCCAGATGGATGACGCCGTAGTCGTAGGCGTGGCGCCGGTAGACGACACTGGGCTGCTTCGTCTCGGAGTCGACGAAGAGATAGAAGTCGTGTCCGACCAGCTCCATTTCATAGAGCGCCTGGTCGAGGGTCATCGGGGCGGCCGTGTGGACCTTCTCGCGGACCACCAGCGGCCCTTCGCCCTGTACTTCCAGCGACCCGATTTTCGTGGTGGGAATGGATTGCGGTGTGTCGTCGACGACGATATGTCCATTGGCGTTCAATTCGGCGACGCCGGGGACGACGTCCGCCACTTCCGCCGCCGACAGGCGGCCGTTACCACGTCGGGTGCTGCGCTTGTCGTGCTGCTTCCGCAGCCGCGCTTCCAATTTCCCGGTAGCCAGATCGAGCGCCGCGTACGGGTCGTTGGCCGATGCCTCCGCCCGGATCACCGGGCCTCGGGAGTGGAGCGTGATCTCCACGCGGTCGGACTGGTCCGCCAGCCGCGGGTTGTGCTCCTTGGACACCTCGACGTCCAGGCTGATCACCTTGGCGTCGAGCTTCTGGATCTTGTCCAGCTTCAGCTTGTCGGCCACGTGCTTGCGGAACCGCTCGGGCACCTCGGTCTTGCGGCCCTTGACGACGATGTCCACGCAGAACTCCGTTCCCGGATTGCCCCGCTCCCTCTTCGGCCGCGGAGCGTCTCCCTCTTGCACCAGACCCCGGTGATGAACCGGAGTCCCGGACTAGGCGACTTTCACCTCCTCCTCCCCAGTCGACAACGTCCCCACCCATCGCCTTCCGAGGTATTTGCTGCCCCGGATCCCCGGCCGTATGCCACGGCCACGCATTCGCCAGGGGTGAGGTTCGTCATTCCTCACATCCACACCACCGAACATAGCCCCAGAACACCGGTCTCGGCACCCGCTACCAGCGCGTACCTCCGTTCGGTGGTTTTGGTTCTCACTGAGTGCAACGTTTACCCCACACAACAGGTTCCTCTTCCGTCGGAAAGGAGATCACCGGGGCCGCCACCACCGCGGCGACGACCGGAGCGCCCCCGGGAACTCCGTCCCGCGCGCCCGCCTCCCGCAGGGCCCTCGCCGCCTCCGCCAGGGACGCCCCCGTCGTCATCAGGTCGTCCACCGCCACCACCGTGCCGCCCGTCGGCAGCCGTCCGGCGCCCCCGGCCACCCGGAGCGCCCCGGTCAGGTTGGCCGCCCGCTCACGCGCCGTGAGGCCCGCCTGGTCGGCCACCGGGCGCCGCTGCCGCAGCACGGGCAGGACGGTCGCGTCCGTGCCCGTACGGCGCAGCTCACCGGCGGCCGCCAGGGCGATCCGCCGCGCGGCGTCGTGGCCCCTGGCCCGTACCGCCGTCCGGGCCGAGGGCACCGGCACCAGCAGCAGCGGCCCGCCCCGCGCCCTCGCCGGGCCGTCCGCCGCCGCCGTCAACGTCAACGACGCTGCGGCCGTCCGCACGGCCCCCGCGAGCGCGATCCCCAGGGGCCGGGCCAGCCCCAGGTCACCCCGCTCCTTGTGGGCGAGCAGCACCGCCCGTACGGCGTCGGCGTACGGCGCGGCCGCGTACACCACCGGAAGCCCCGGGGGCCGGGGATCCGGGCTTACCCGGCGCGCCGGGGCCCCGTACAGCTCCGCCGCGCACTCCTCGCACAGCGGCGTCCGGGGAACGCCGCAGCCTCCGCATGCGGCCGGCAGCACCAGGCCGGAGATCTCGCGCCACCATCCCCGCATGGCCATCACTGTGCCGGGGCGCGGGAAAGCCCGCCACCGCCTGTGGATAACCCCGATAACGCCGACGATCGCCGCTCCGGCCGCAAGGGGACGGAGTCGGGGACGGGGCCGGGGTCAGCCGGGGTAGACCGGTGAGGAACCCTTCGGTACCACCGTCTGCCAGGTCGCCCCCGCGGGCAACTGCACGATGCCCTCCTCCTTGGCGTGCGCCACCAGCGGATGGCCCTCGGCGTTGGAGGCGGAGATGGACCGCACCTGGTTGAGACCCGGCAGCACACTCGCGGCCGAGGTGAAGCCGTCCGTGTGGATGTACCGCAGCTGCTGCACCCCGCCGGACTCGCGGCCGACGACGACGAGCCTGCTGGGCCCGGCCCAGGAGACCGCGGTGACCGCCTCCATCTGGGGGGCCGTGGGCCGCAGCCCGGTGACGGACACCTGGGGGTCGTCCTGGGGCCCGGTGCGTTCGATCCGCCCGATGTGCAGGGCCGTTTTGCCGTCCCTCTCCAGCAGCAACGCGATCCGCGTCCCGTCCGCCGACACCTTCACGGACTCGATCCGCGCCCCGTCGAGATCGGGCGCGATCGGCACCACCTGCGGCTTCTCCTCGCCCTCCGCCAGCCGCAGCAGGGCGGGCTTCGCCGGATCCCGGTCGGCGATCCACAGATCGTCGCGACCGTCCCAGCTGGGCGCCGTGAGCCGGTCGCGCGGGGTCTTGCCCTGGCTGACGAGGATCGGCGGAACGGGGTCGCCGCTGCCGACGATCGACGCGATGTACAGCCGGCCGCCGTCGGCGGAGACCGCGGCGGCCTGCCGCTCGTCCCGGGAGACGGCGACCGTGCCCATCGGTATCTGTCCGGTGCCCAGCGGCCCGGGCACCGGTTCGGCCACGGCGTCCTTGCCGTCTCCGGTGAGGGCCGCGAGCTGCTTCTTCTCGTTGAGGAAGTACTGCCGGGCCGGGCGGCCCGCGGCCCCCTGATCGGAGGCGTACTCCTTCTCCTGGCCGCTGGAGAGCCCGCAGAGCTTCGAGCCGTCCGACCGCTGGAGCTCGATCTGCTCGACCCGGACCACCGACAGGTCCTTCAGGGTGAACATGATCTGGGCGGCCATCTTGCGGCACTGGGCCTGCCCGACGTTGGATGCCTTCTCGTTGAGCGGCACCTCCAGCACGTCCCGGTCGTCGGTGGTGAGGGACGTGACGCCCTTCGCCAGGGCCGTACCGGTGGGGAAACGGGACTCGACGACCGGCGCCAGCCAGTTCGTCGGCCCGTCCAGGACCGCCTTCACGGACTGGGTGACCGGGTCCATCTTGGTGACCGGATCCATCCGCTGCCGGATGAAGACCGGGTCGGCGACGACCCGGTTCTGTCCGCTGGCGAAGTAGTACTTGTTCACGGAACGGTAGTTCCGCTGGAAGTCGGACTGGCCGAGGACCAGTCCGTGCGGCAGGGCGTCGATCCGCCATTCACCGTCGCCGTCGTGCCGCGACACATGGACGGTGAACTGGTAGTCGTCGGGCGTGAGCGCCTGATAGGCCTGCTCCTCGTCGACCTCCGCGATCCGGGTCCCGGTCATCGGGAAGTCCACGCCCTGCCGGTCCCAGGTGTCGCGCTGCGGCTGCGGCCGGGGGGTGGGGGCGACGGCGAGCACGGTCGTACGGTCCTGCGGCCGCCAGTCGCGCGACGTCTTGGGCGACAGATAGGCGCGCGCCGTCGCGTAGTCGGCGTCGTCGCTGGTCATGGCTTCCAGAAAGCCGTTGATGATCTCCTGCGGCCCGGCGCCCTTGCGCGGGGCCACGGGGTGGACCCGTACCTGGGCGTCGGCCCGCGGCGACGCCTTCACGGCCTGTACGTCGCCGCTGTCGGGCATCGCGGCGCACCCGGCCAGCAGTATCCCGCTCCCGCCCAGCAGGGCGCCCAGACGGCGGGCACCGCTACGGCGGGCCCCACGGGGATCAGCGCCCACGAGTCGTGTCCTCCTGGTCCGGGGTGACGGGGGCGGGCCCCGCCGCCGGGGAATCGTCCGGCCGTTCTCCGGGAGCCCTGGCCACCACCCGCGCACCGCTGCCGGGGAGCGCCGCCGGGTCCACGCCGCGCGGGGCTGCGACGGGCGCGGCGGACGGCCGCGGCGACACCGGCAGCGGCACCCGGCTCCCCTGCGGATGCTGTACGGGTACGGAGGCAGGCCGCCGCGCGGCAGCGGCGCCCTGGCCCGGATCGGGCCGCCGGGCCCCGTCGCGTTCGCGGTTCTGCCGGGAGTCCTCGGGTTCGAGGGGTATCGGGGACCCGCGCAGGGGCTCGTCGGCGGTCCGGGGCAGGGTGAGCCGGAACTGGGAGCCCCCGCCGGGCTCGCCCCACGCCTGGAGCCAGCCGCCGTGCAGCCGGGCGTCCTCGACGGCGATGGAGAGCCCGAGGCCGGTGCCCCCGGTGGTGCGGGCCCGGGCCGGGTCGGCGCGCCAGAAGCGGTTGAAGACGCGGGTGGCCTCGCCGGGCTTGAGGCCGACGCCGTAGTCCCGTACGGCGACGGCCACGGCACCGCCGGCGGCCGCGAGGCGTACGACGACGTCCCGGCCCTCGCCGTGCTCGACGGCGTTGACGACGAGGTTGCGCAGGACGCGCTCGACGCGACGGGCGTCGGCCTCGGCCACGACGGGCTGGTCGTCGCCCAGGACACGTATCCGGCTGCCCTTGCGCTCGGCGAGCGGTTCGGCGCCGCCGATGACCCGCCGGACGACTTCCCGCAGGTCTATCGGTTCGGCCTCCAGGGCGGCCGCGCCCGCGTCGAACCGGCTGATCTCCAACAGGTCGGAGAGGAGCGACTCGAACCGGTCCAGCTGGTCCCCGAGGAGTTCGGCGGAGCGGGCGGTCACGGGATCGAAGTCGATACGGGCCTCGTGGATGACGTCGGCGGCCATCCGGACGGTGGTCAGCGGGGTGCGCAGTTCGTGCGAGACGTCGGAGACGAAGCGCCGCTGCATCCGCGACAGCTCCTCCAGCTGCTGGATCTTGAGCTGGAGGTTCTGCGCCATCTTGTTGAAGGCTTCGCCGAGCCGGGCGATGTCGTCCTCGCCGGTGACCTTCATCCGTTCCTGCAGACGGCCCGCGGAGAGCCGTTCGGCGATTCCGGCGGCCATCCGGACGGGGGTGACGATCTGCCGGACCACCAGCCAGGCGATCGCGCCGAGCAGGACGACCAGGAACAGTCCGGCGGTGGCCAGGGTGCCGCGGACCAGGTTCAGCGACTGCTCCTCCTGGGCGAGGGGGAACACGTAGTACAGCTCGTACGGTTCGTCGTCCGCGTCGTTCAGCTGGATGCCGACGGCGAGCCCGGGTTCGGCGGACCGGGCGTCGTTGCTGTAGCCGATCGACATGAAGGCCCGTTTGGTACGGGTGTCCTGCTGGACGGCGTTGCGGAGCTTCTCCGGGATGGACGCGGGGTCGACCTCGCCGGAGCTCCGGGGCGCACGGGAGCCCGCGCCGGCGTCGTCGGAGCTGAGCGCGACGACGTGGAAGGCGCCCTGTCCGCCGCTGGCCAGCCGTTCGACCAGGTCGGTACGCCAGGAGCTGGTGGCCGTCGGGCCGTCCTGCCCCGCGCCCTCGGGGACACCGGGTGTCAGCGGCGCGCTGACGGCCTCGCGCGCCACCTGGAAGCCACCGGCGGCCTGGCTCTCAGCCGCCCTGCCCTTGGCGTCGAGAAGCCCGTTGCGGACCTGGCCGATGACGACGAAGCCCAGGAGGACGACGACACCGACGGACATCAGCAGGGTGGTGACGACGATCCGCAGCTGGATATTGCGCCGGTAGAGCCGGACCGCGGGCAGCAGCGGACGGCGCACCCAGCGCATCACGATTCTCAGAAGGAGCCTGCTGGGCTCCCCGACACCGCCGGACCGTCCGCCGCGCAGCAGACGTCCCAGCCAACGGGGCCGGACCGGCCCCTGTCCGGGCACGACAGCCCGCCCCCCACGGCCCCCCGGCTTCCCGGGCTGCGGAGCAGCACTGCCGCCGGGCATGTCAGCTCGGTCCCGCCTTGTAACCGACGCCGCGGACGGTCACTACGATCTCGGGCCGCTCAGGGTCCTTCTCGACCTTGGAACGGAGCCGCTGGACATGCACATTGACCAGCCTGGTGTCCGCGGCGTGCCGGTACCCCCACACCTGTTCCAGCAGCACCTCCCGGGTGAACACCTGCCACGGCTTCCGGGCCAGCGCCACCAGGAGATCGAACTCCAGCGGCGTCAGCGCGATCGACTGCCCTTCACGCTTCACCGAATGCCCGGCCACGTCGATCACCAGATCGCCGATGGTGAGCTGCTCGGGCGCGGGCTCCTCGGAGCGCCGCAGCCGGGCCCGGATACGCGCGACCAGTTCCTTCGGCTTGAACGGCTTCACGATGTAGTCGTCGGCCCCGGACTCCAGTCCGACGACGACGTCCACGGTGTCGCTCTTCGCCGTGAGCATCACGATCGGCACACCGGACTCGGCCCGGATCAGCCGGCATACCTCGATTCCATCCCTTCCGGGCAGCATCAGGTCCAGCAGCACCAGATCCGGCTTGGCCTCCCTGAACGCCGCGAGCGCCTTGTCGCCATCCGCCACGAACGACGGTTCGAAACCCTCACCACGCAGCACAATCCCGAGCATCTCGGCCAGTGCGGTGTCGTCGTCGACGACCAGGACTCGTCCCTTCATAATCGACATCATCCCATTACCCCACGGCTCGCATACGCCCCGGTGAGATAGGTCACTGACCTGTGACACACGCCACCGCGCCGCGACGACTCCCCTGGTCACAGCGGGTCCGGGTCCGCCGCACAGAGCGTCAGCCCGCGCCCGGCGGCCGGGATCCGCCCCACAGCTCCGCCATACCGCCCCCGGTGACCGGTGACAGCGCCCCCCGCTCGGTGACGATCGCGGTGACCAGCTCCGGCGGTGTCACATCGAACGCGGGGTTGTACGCCTCCGTCCCCTCCGGCGCCACCGGCCGCCCGCCCCCCGTCCCACGGGTGACCTCGTCGGCGCTCCGCTGCTCCACCTCGATCGCCGCCCCGTCGGCGGTGTCCGGATCGACCGTGGTGGTGGGGGCGACGACGACGAACGGCACATGGTGGTAGCGCGCCAGTACGGCCAGGGGATAGCTGCCCACCTTGTTGGCCACCGCGCCGTTCGCGGCGATCCGGTCGGCGCCGATGAGGACGGCGTCCACCTTCCCCGCCGCGAAGAGGGATCCCGCCGCGTTGTCGGTCAGCAGGGTGTACGGCATCCCCGACCGGGCGGCCTCCCACGCCGTGAGCCGGGCGCCCTGAAGCAGGGGACGGGTCTCGTCCACCCACAACCGCCGCAGCCGCCCCGCCCGGTGCGCGGCGAGGGCAACGGCGAACGCGGTGCCCTCCCCGCCCGACACCAGCGCCCCCGTATTGCAGTGGGTGAGGATCCGGTACCAGTCACCGGGCACCAGCTCGTCGAGGAGCGCCAGCCCATGGGCGGCCATCCCGTCACTGGCCTCGGCGTCCCGGCGGTGCAGCTCCCGGGCCGCCTCCAGCGCGGCCCGGGCCGCCCGCTCCCCGCCCCGCGCCGTACCCGCCCGGTACGCCTCCAGCGCCAGCCGCGCCCCGTACCCCAGGTTCACCGCGGTGGGCCGCGCCCCCGCCAGGACGGCCGCGGCCTCCTCCACGTCGTCCCCCCGCGCGGCGGCGAGTGCCACCCCGTAGGCCCCGGCGATCCCCAGCAGCGGCGCCCCGCGCACGGCCAGGCTCCGGATGGCCGCCACCACGGCCGGGACATCGGCACAGACGGCCTCGGTCTCCTCACCCGGCAGCCGGGTCTGGTCGAGGAGGACCAACCGGGGCCCTTCCGCCGACTCGTCCCACCGCAGGACCGGGAGTCGCGGCCCGTCACCGCCGTGCTGTCGCGCGTACTGATCAGCCATCCGCACAGTCTGCCGCCTCCCCGGCCGGGAAAGAAGGTACGGCGGAGGCCCGGCCCCCCGTCCGCGGACGGGATGTGCGTGACACGATGGCTGACGGCCTGCCGTTCTCCCGACGGCCCGGGCTTCCAGCAGGCGCCGGCTCGGAGAGCCGGTGCCACAACCGACTCACGAGGTGGACGACCGTGAACGACACTCCGGGCTGGGTCTCGCCCGGATCCGCTTCCCCCGAGGGACAGGACGCCCAGGTGCCCCGCCCCACAGAGCCCGCCGACCAGGCAGGCTCCGCCTCGAAGTGGTCCAGCCAGCAGCCCCCCGCCGGTCAGTGGTCCGCGCCGTCCGCCCCCGGTCCGTACGGCGGCGGCCAGGTGCCGCCGCCCCCCGGCCCCGGCTGGGGCGGCCCGCAGTTCTCCGGCTGGGGCAGGCCCCAGGCCGCCAAGCCCGGAGTGATCCCGCTGCGCCCGTTGAGCATCGGCGAGATCCTCGACGGTGCGGTGTCGACGCTGCGCGCCCACTGGCGCACCGTGCTGGCCATCACGATCGGCGTCTCCGTCGTCGCGGAGATCGGCAACATCCTCATCACGCGCTATGTGCTGTCGGACGCGGTGGAGATCGATCCGAACGCCGACCCCGACGAGGCTCTGAGGCAGAGCGTCGACGCGTTGCAGACGACGATGGCGTCCCTGGTCCCGATGTTCCTGATCGCGCTGCTCGTCACGTTGTTCACCACGGCGCTGCTGACGGTCGTCATCAGCCGTTCGGTGCTCGGCGATTCCGTATCGCTCGCCGAGGCTTGGCGCGAGGCCCGCCCCCGCCTGCCCCAACTGCTGGGGCTGACCTTCCTGGTGCCCCTGATCTTCGCGGGCATCATCGGCGCGGCGATCGTGCCCGGCCTCCTGATCGGCGGCGGTGCGGGCTTGGCCCTGGCCCTCGTGGGGGCCGTCGCGGCCACACCCGTCGCGGTCTGGCTGATGATCCGGTTCGCCCTCGCGCCCCCGGCGCTGATGCTGGAGCGCCAGGGCGTCGTCGAGGCCATGCGCCGCTCCGCGAAGCTCGTCACGGGCTCCTGGTGGCGTGTCTTCGGCGTCATCGTGCTGACGGCCCTTCTGACGACGATCGTCCAGATGATCCTCCAGATACCGTTCGCCTTCGCCGCCATTGCCGTCGACGGCAATGGATTCAACGGGCTCCTCTCCAATGAACTCCCCGATTTCAGCTGGCCGTACCTGATCGTCACCGGTATCGGTGCCGTGATCGCCTCGGCGATCACCTTCCCGATCTCCGCCGGGGTCAACGCCCTCCTCTACGTCGACCAGCGGATCCGCCGCGAGGGCCTCGACATCGAACTGGGCCGCGCCGCGGGTCTCCCCGGCTACGGCGGCACCCCTCCCACCGACGCCCCCGGGAACGGATGAGGTGCCGGTGACGGGGGGAACACCGCAGGCACACGCCGACGGTGACATACCGGTGGACATCTCCCGCGAAGCCGCACGCGAGGCGGCGGAGCGGGAGCTCACCGAGCCGAGATACCACGAGAACGACCCGAACCTCCTCCAACGGGCCTCCGAAAGCTTCTGGGAGTGGGTTTCCGACGTCCTGGCGTCGGCGGCCGGGTTCGCCCCGGGCGGCGTGCTCGGGCTCGTGGTCGTCACCCTCCTCGCCGTGGCACTCATCGGCGCCCTGTGGTGGCGCCTCGGCACCCCCCGCCGCCTGCCCTCGTCGCACGCGCCCCTCTTCGACGACGCTCCTCGCAGCGCGGCCGAACACCGTGCCGCCGCCGAGGACCACGCCACCGCCCTCCGCTGGAACGAAGCCGTCCAGGAACGGATGCGGGCCCTCGTCCGCTCCCTGGAGGAACGCGCCCTCCTCGATCCCCGCCCCGGCCGCACCGCCGACGAGGCGGCCACCGAAGGAGCCCGCTCCCTGCCCGCCCACGGTCCGGGACTACGGGCCGCGGCACGGGACTTCGACGAGGTCACATACGGCGGGCGCACCGCCGACCAGCGGGCGTACCAGCGCCTGCGCGATCTCGACCTCGACATGGCGCGCACCCGTCCGCAAACGGTCGGCACCGAGTGGGGAGCCCCCGTATGACGGAGGCCGCCCCGCCCACCACCTCCATGTCCCCCACCGGTCATCAGGTCTGGCGCCGCGTCCGGGGACTGCTCCTCGCGCTCACCGTCCTCGTGGTCGCCGGGACGGCCATCGCCGCGCTCCGCTCCGGAGACCGGCACGGTGCTCTCGACCCCCGCTCCGCCGACCGCTTCGGCAGCCGGGCCGTCGCCGAACTCCTCGGCGGCCACGGCATCCCCACCCGGGTCGTCACCACCCTCGCCGACGCCACCGCCGCGACCGGCCCCGACACCACCCTCCTCGTCTCCACTCCGGATCTTCTGACAGCGGGGCAACAGCACGCTCTGCGCTCGGCGATGGAATCCTCCGGCGGCCGTACCGTCCTCGTCTCTCCCGGCCCCGCGTCCCTCGACACCCTGGCCCCCGGCATCCACTCGGCGGGCACCACCCCGGTCGAGACCGTCACCCCGGAATGCGACCTGCCCGCAGCAAACCGGGCGGGCGACGCCCGGCTCGGCGGCGAGCGCTACACCCTGCGGGCCGGAGACGGAGCGGGAGACCAAGCGGCCGACGCCTGCTACCCCGTCGGCGACCTGCCGACCCTCGTCAGAACGGACACCGGCGGGGGCGACGGCGACACCGTCCTGCTCGGCTCCCCCGGCATCCTGTACAACGAGCACCTGGCCCAGGACGGCAACGCGTCCCTCGCCCTGCAACTCCTCGGCTCCCGGCCTCATCTCGTCTGGTACCTCCCCTCCGTCAGTGATGGCTCCTCCGCCCCCGACCAGGGCGAGAAGTCCTTCGTCGAACTGATCCCCTCGGGCTGGGTATGGGGCACGCTCCAGCTCTTCCTCGCCGCCGCACTCGCCGCGGCCTGGCGTGCTCACCGCCTGGGCCCGCTCGTCACCGAACGGCTTCCCGTCGCCATCCGGGCCTCGGAGGCCACCGAGGGCCGCGCCCGCCTCTACCACCGAGCACAGGCCCGCGACCACACGGCCGGCGTCCTGCGCGCCGCCGCCCGCGCCCGTATCGCCCCCCTCGTCGGTGTGTCTCCTTCCGACGCCCACAGCCCCGGCGTTCTCCTCCCCGCGGTCTCCTCCCGTCCGACCACCGGCGACCGGGACCTTCCGCATCTCCTCTTCGGCCCGGCACCCGCCGACGACACGGCACTCGTCCACCTGGCAGATCAACTCGACGCCCTCGAAAGAGAGGTCCGCACCTCATGAGCGCCCCCACCCCCGAGACCCTCACGACCTCGGACGGCGCCCGTGCCTCCCTGGAGGCACTCCGCACGGAGATCGCCAAGGCCGTCGTCGGCCAGGACCCAGCCGTCACCGGACTCGTCGTCGCCCTGCTGTGCCGCGGGCACGTCCTCCTCGAAGGAGTCCCCGGCGTCGCCAAGACCCTCCTCGTCCGGGCTCTCGCCGCCTCCCTCCGGCTCGACACCAAGCGCGTCCAGTTCACCCCCGATCTGATGCCGGGCGATATCACCGGCTCCCTCGTCTACGACGCCCGCAGCTCCGAGTTCTCCTTCCAGCCGGGCCCCGTCTTCACCAACCTCCTGCTCGCCGACGAGATCAACCGCACGCCCCCGAAGACCCAGTCGGCTCTTCTGGAGGCCATGGAGGAGCGTCAGGTCACCGTGGACGGAACCCCCCGTCCGCTCCCGGATCCGTTCCTGGTGGCCGCCACCCAGAACCCCGTGGAGTACGAGGGCACCTATCCCCTGCCCGAGGCCCAGCTGGACCGCTTCCTCCTGAAGCTGACGGTCCCGTTGCCGTCCCGCCAGGACGAGATCGATGTGCTCACCCGCCATGCCGAGGGCTTCAACCCCCGGGATCTCGATGCCGCCGGTGTGAGCCCCGTCGCCGGGCCCGACGAACTCGAAGCGGCCAGGACCGCCGTCGCCGCGGTCACCGTCTCCGCCGAGATCGCCGGCTATGTCGTCGATATCTGCCGTGCCACCCGGGAATCCCCCTCACTCACTCTCGGTGTCTCACCTCGCGGAGCCACCGCACTGCTCTCCACGGCCCGTGCGTGGGCCTGGCTGACCGGTCGCGACTACGTCACTCCGGACGATGTGAAGGCCCTCGCACTGCCGACCCTGCGCCATCGGATCCAGCTCCGGCCGGAGGCGGAGATGGAGGGCGTCACCGCCGACTCCGTCATCACCGCGATCCTCAGCCACGTCCCCGTTCCCCGCTGAGGTCCGAGCCCATGGCCCTCACCGGAAGAACCGCGCTCCTCGCCGCTCTCGGCTCACTCCCCGTAGGCGTCCTCGCGCCGAGCTGGACGGGAATGCTTGCCGTGAACGCTCCCCTGTCACTAGCAATCCTGTGCGACTACGCCCTCGCCGCGCCAGTGCGATCGCTCCGATTCACTCGAAGTGGTGACACATCTGTTCGACTCGGCGAGAGGGCCGAGACCCTGCTGACCATCGGCAATCCGTCGAAGCGGCGTCTGCGTGCCCAGCTCCGCGACGCCTGGCCGCCCAGTTCCCGGGCCGCCGGCATCGAGCAGGCGGCTTCCCGGCACTCCGTCTCCGTACCTCCGGGCGAGCGTCGCCGGGTGACCACGTTCCTCCGTCCCACCCGCCGCGGCGACCACCGGGCCGACCGCGTCACCGTCCGCTCGTACGGGCCTCTGGGCCTCGCCGCCCGCCAGGGCAGCCATCGGGTGCCCTGGACCGTACGCGCCCTGCCGCCGTTCACCAGCCGTAGGCATCTGCCGTCCCGGCTGGCCCGGTTGCGGGAGCTAGACGGACGCACCAGCGTCCTCGTCCGCGGTCAGGGCACCGAGTTCGACAGTCTGCGCGAGTACATCCCCGGTGACGACACCCGTTCCATCGACTGGCGGGCAACGGCCCGGCGGAACGTCGTCGCCGTCCGCACCTGGCGTCCGGAGCGCGACCGCCACATCCTGGTGGTCCTCGATACCGGCCGCACATCCGCGGGCCGGGTCGGCGATGTTCCGCGTCTCGACGCGGCGATGGACGCCGCTCTGTTGTTGACGGCCCTGGCCTCACGCGCCGGTGACCGTGTCGATCTGCTGGCCTACGACCGCCGGGTCCGGGCCCGGGTGACGAACCGCTCCGCGAGCGAGTTGCTTCCGGCCATGGTGGACACGATGGCTCTTCTCGAACCGGAGCTGATCGAAACCGACGCCCGCGGCCTCAGCTCCGCCGCCCTCAAGAACGCCCCGCGGCGCTCTTTGATCGTCATCCTCACGAGCCTGGACGCCGCCCCTGTCGAAGAGGGGCTGCTCCCGGTACTCCCGCAGCTCACCCGGCGGCACACGGTTCTGCTGGCGTCCGTCGCCGATCCCGCGGTGACGGAGATGACCAAGGCCCGGGGCAGCGTCGAGGCTGTTTACAAGGCCGCCGCGGGTGCCCGTACCCAGGCTCAGCGGCACCGTACGGCGGAACAGTTGCAGCGTGCCGGTGTCACTGTCGTGGACGCGGCTCCCGACGTCTTGGCGCCGGCCCTGGCGGATGCGTATCTCGCACTGAAGGCCGCAGGACGGCTCTGAGGAATTCCGAACCCCCTCCCAGGAGGCCTGTGGGAACGAGAACCTCCCCGGGCTTTCCTGGGCGGCCCGGAAATGCGAAAAGGGCTCTGGCCCCGAGACTGTGTCTCAAGGGGCCAGAGCCCTCTTCTCTAATGATTGTTCGGCGGCGTCCTACTCTCCCACAGGGTCCCCCCTGCAGTAC
>NZ_JBHYZV010000053.1:0-34501 GCF_042753905.1 Streptomyces sp. NPDC059248
CCCGAGCCCCTTCGCCGTTCCGTCGCGGCCGCGGAGGCGGTCGCGGAGGCGGTCGCGGAGGCGGTCGCGGAGGCGGTCGCGGAGGTCAGCCCGCCGACGCGAGCCGCTTCACCGCCGCTTCGACGCGCTCGTCGGTCGCCGTGAACGCCACCCGGACGAAGCGCTCGCCCGCGGTCCCGTAGAAGTCGCCGGGCGCGACGAGGATCCCCAGCTCCGCCAGGTGCGCGACCGTCTCCCAGCACGACTGGTCCCGTGTCGCCCACAGATAGAGGCTGGCCTCGGAGTGCTCGATCCGGAAGCCGTGCCCCTCCAGGGCGGCCCGCAGCGCCGCGCGCCGGGCCGCGTATCGGGCCCGCTGCTCCGCGACGTGCGCGTCGTCGCCGAGCGCCGCCACCGTCGCGGCCTGGACCGGCGCCGGGACCATCATGCCGCCGTGCTTGCGGACGGTCAGCAGCTCACCCAGCACCTCCGCGTCGCCCGCGGCGAACGCGGCCCGGTACCCGGCCAGGTTGGACCGCTTGGAGAGCGAGTGGACGGCGACCAGCCCTTCGTACGTACCGCCGCAGACGTCCGGGTGCAGCACGGACACCGGCTCGGCCTCCCAGCCCAGCTCCAGATAGCACTCGTCGCTGAAGACGAGGACGCCGTGCCGCCGGGCCCAGGCCACGATCCGGGTCAGCTCGTCCTTGCCGAGCACCCGCCCGGTCGGGTTCGACGGGGAGTTCAGCCACAGCAGCCGCAGCCCGGCCGGGTCGAGATCGGTCGGGTCGTCGTACACCTCGGGGGTCGCGCCGCACAGCCGCGCCCCGACCTCGTACGTCGGATAGGCCAGCCGCGGATAGGCGACCCTGTCGCCGGGGCCGAGACCGAGCTGGGTGGGCAGCCAGGCCACCAGTTCCTTGGAGCCGACGAGGGGCAGCACATTGCGGTGTCCGGCGCCGACCGCGCCGAGCCGCCGTCCGACCCACTCGGTCAGCGCGTCCCGCAGAGCGGCCGTGCCCCACACCGTGGGATAGCCCGGGGAGTCCGCCGCGTCCACCAGCGCCTGCCGGATCAGCGGGGGGACCGGGTCGACGGGGGTGCCGACGGAGAGGTCGACGATGCCGTCGGGGTGGGCGGCGGCCGTCGCCTTGTACGGCTCCAGACGGTCCCACGGGAAGACGGGCAGCCGCTCGGACACCCGGCGCGGGCCCGTACCGGGGCCGGTGCCTTCGGCGGCGGACGAGGCGGAGGGGGCTGCGGACACGAGCTGTTCTCACTCTCGGAGGTGGAGGGGCGGCTACGGGCGGAGGACCGGCCGCGGCACGGAAGCAGTGCGGCACGGAAGGCAGTGCGGCGCGGCGCGGAAAACACGGCGGTCCCGTACGGACGTCGACCGTACGGGACCGGCAGGTGGTGATCGGCTGCGCGCGCCGACCGCCGCTTACTGGTTCTGCGGCGGCAGACCGGCGACGAAGGGGTGGTCGCGCTCGATCAGACCCAGCTTGGAGGCACCGCCGGGCGAACCCAGCTCGTCGAAGAACTCGACATTCGCCTTGTAGTAGTCCTTCCACTCCTCAGGAGTGTCGTCCTCGTAGAAGATCGCCTCCACGGGGCAGACCGGCTCACAGGCACCGCAGTCGACGCATTCGTCCGGGTGGATGTACAAGGACCGGGAGCCCTCGTAGATGCAGTCGACGGGGCACTCCTCGATGCATGCCTTGTCCTTGACGTCGACACAAGGCTGCGCGATGACGTAGGTCACGCTGTCGTTCCTCCTCGATAGGGCTGGCTTGCGCGGGAGCGCGGCGTCGTCGATGCCCGCCCCTAGTATCTCCGTTCTCGGGGGCGATCCGAACAGGAGGGGCGCACAGAGCAGTGGAATTCATCGGCGCGGGACGGCTAGAAGTCCGTATTACACCCCTTGACGTGGGCAAACGGGTATCAATCCGACGTCTTGTCGATCCATCGGACACGGGTGGGACGTTCACGGACGTGGTCGGCGTTCTCACATCCTGGGACGAGGACGATGTGCTGGTGATCACACGGCGGTCCGGCGATGTGGTCCGTGTCCCGCGTGCCGTACTGGTCGCCGGGAAGACGGTCCCGCCCGCCCCGGCCCGCCGCCGCGGTCCCGCCGCCGGATTCGCCGAGCTGACCTCGGTCGCGGCCCGCGCCTGGCCGCCGGTGGAGAGCGAGCCGCTCGGGGAGTGGCAGCTCAGGGCCTCGGGCGGCTTCACCCGGCGGGCCAACTCGGCGCTGACGCTCGGCGATCCGGGCCTCCCGCTGGACGATGCGCTCGCCCGGGTGCGGTCCTGGTACGCGGAGCGGTCCCTGCCCGCGTACGTCCAGGCGGCGACCGGCGCCGCCGGGACGCAGGAGGCCCTCTGCGCGGCGCTGGACGAGCGCGGCTGGACCCGGGAGGTGTCGGCGGACGTACGGATCGCGGGGCTCGCGCCGGTCGCCGACCTCGACGCCGACACGGCGCGGGTGACGCTGTCCCGGTCGCCCGGGGCCGCGGACGGCGGCTGGTTGCGGCGCTACCAGCGGTCGTCCGGCGAGCCGGGCCCCGAGGTGCTGACGGTGCTGGCCGGCGGCCCCTCCGTATGGTTCGCCTCGGTCGCGGCCGAGGGCGACGCTTTGGGCACCGGTGTCCCCGCGGCGATCGGACGGTGTGTGGTCGACGGCCGGTGGGCCGGATTCATGGCGGTGGAGGTGGACCCGGGCATGCGGCGCCGGGGGCTGGCCCGCGCCGTCATGACGGCCCTGGCCCAGCGGGCCCTGGAGGAGGGCGCGTCGGCGGCCTGGCTCCAGGTGGAGACCGACAACACGGCGGCGGGCGCGCTCTACGCGGGCATGGGCTTCACCACCCACCACAGCTACCACCACTACCGGGCCCCGGGAGTCTGAGCGACGTATCCCGCGCGTCGGACGGTACGGGAGTGGACGCGGCGGGGGCCGCCCGGTAGGAGTTGGCGTATGGACGACGACGCGGCCGACACCACCGACCCCGCAGCCGGTCACCGGCGGCGGTTCGCCGAAGAGGCCAGGTCCGAACGGCCCGACCTGGCCCTGCTCTGTCTGCTGCTGGGCGCGGTGGCGGCCGACGCCACCGCCGACGACACCGCTACCGCCGACGCCGGCGCCGACGCGGCGGTCGGCGCGGCGGTCGACGCCGCCCAGATCGAACTGGACCGCCTCGCCGGGCTGCTGCCGTACGGGCTGCGCACCCCGCACGCCTGGGCGACGGCCCTCGAACGCCTCCTCGGCGGTGAACTCGGCTTCCACGGCACCCCGGCGGACTATCGGCTGCTGGAGTCGTCTCTGCTCCAGGAGGTACTGCGGCGCCGTCGCGGGCTGCCCATCCTGCTCTCGGTGGTCTGGGTCGAGGTGGCCCGCCGGGCCGGGGCCCCGGTCTACGGGGTGGCGCTGCCGGGCCACTTCGTCGTCGGCTTCGGCGAACCGGAGGAGCAGGTCCTGGCCGACCCCTTCGCCGGGGGCGGCGTACTGTCGCCCGACGCGGCGTCGGCGCTGGTCGCGGGCGCCACCGGGGCGCCCATCGACCCTTCGGTACTCTCCCCGGCCCCCACCCTCGACGTGATCATCCGCATCCTCAACAACATCCGCGCCTGGGCGACGGCCCGGCCGGAGCGGACCGATGTCGGCCTGTGGTCCGTCGAGCTCTCCCTGCTGCTCCCCGCCCACCCCGCGCGGCTGCGGTTCGAACGCGCCCAGCTGCTGGTGCAGCGGGGCGAGTTCCTGCGCGGCGCCGACGAGATGGACGCGTACGCGGATGTGGTGGCGGCGGTGGAACCGTCGACGGCGGAGGCCGTACGGGGCCGGGCCCGGGCCGCGCGGGCGATGCTCAACTGACGTCCGGCGCCCCGAACGGACCCGGGGCCGTCCTCCGTACCGGTGGAGGTACGGAGGACGGCCCCGGGTCACGGGTGTCCGTGCGAGCCGCCCGGCCGGGCCCGGCGGAGGCCGAAGGCTCGGCTCGGGTCGTGGGCTCGGCCCGTCGCGGGCTCGGCCCGGATCGGGGACTCGGTCCGGTCGCGGGCTCAGCTCGGGTCGAGGTCGATGACCGCGATCCGCTCCGACGGGGTCTTGCCCCGCAGCGCCGGGCCCATGGCGTAGGCGATGTCGTCGGCGCTCAGCTGGTGCTGCTTGCCGTCGCCCTTGGTGATCAGCACGCCCTGGAAGGTGCCGCCGACCAGTTCGGTGATGGCCTCCTTGTTGTAGACCTCCACCAGCCTGCCGTCCACGGGCTTCATCGACAGGATGCGCGGCAGGGAGCGGTTCGGGCCGAAGTCGATCTCCCGGCCGCCCGCCTTGATGGTGATCAGGCCGGACATCGCGGGGTCGGCGAACTCCTTCTTCGCACGGGCCAGTTCCGCCGCCGACACGGCGGGCTGGCGCGCGGTGGCGGGCAGCTCGACCGTACTCGTCCGGCCGGACTCGATCTGGGCCCGGTACGCGTCCTTGATCAGGCCCAGGGAGCGGTCGACGTCGAGGCCCTGGCCCGCCTTGCCGGGCACGACCACGACCTCGCCCGGCTCGAACGTGATCCGGCTCTCGACCGCGGAGCCCGAGTCGCCGGCGAGATCGCCGAGGGCGGAGCGGAGCTTCTCCTCGTCGATCACGATCTCCGGCTGGGCGACCCGCTCGCCGCCGAAGAGGGAGCCGATCACCGACATCGGGTTGTAGTCGCTGCCCGCCGCGTTGCGCACCGTGGTCTGGGCGTCGAGGGACAGCCCCGCCTTCTCCGGCGCGAGGGTCGTCTTCTTGCCGCCGACGGAGAGCTGGAGCGGGGCGACGGACCGCTTGCCGAGCGCGCCCTCGAGCTTGTCGACGGCCTGGTCGCGGGTGCCGCCGCCGATGTCGACGCCGAGGACCGTGGTGCTCTTCGGTACATCGGAGTGGTTGAGCAGCAGCCCGGCACCGTACGCGATACCGACCCCGCCGACGAGCGCCACACAGAGGAGGACGAGCTTGGAGCGGCCCTTCTTCTTCGCGGGGGGCGCGGGAGCCGGACGGGGCGCCGGAGCCGGGGCCGGGGCGCCGGCGCCCGGAGGCGTACCGGCGGGTCCCGAGGGGCCCGGGGCGCCCGGCCCGGCCGGGAACGGGGCATCCGCGTCGGGGCGTACGGCCGGGACACCGCTGGTGAGCGTGTCGCCCGAGACCTGGCCGCCGGGAGCCGGGGCCCCGGGACCGCCGGGCGGCGCGGGCGCGGGCCGCTGCGGGGTCAGGATCGCGGTGTCGTCGGACATCCGGGGCGGTGCCGCGACGGCACCCGCCGCGGCCACCGGCACCCGGCCGTCCTCCGCCGGACGCGCCGCCGGGGCGACCGACAGCGCGCCCCGTGCCGGTCCCGCGGTCGGACCGTCGGGCCCGGCACCGTGCGGCGGGCCGGCGGGACCGGGGGCGAAGCCGCCGGGAGCGGGCGCGCCCCGGTCCCCGGCGAGGTCGCTGAGGGAGCTGCGTCCCGGCGCGCCGGGACCGCCGTGGCCCCGGCCGGGCTCGTCGGCGCCACCGGGGCCGCCCGGTCCGCCGTGACCGCCGAAGCCGTTCTGCGTACCGGCGCCGCCCGCGACGGGTCCCGCGCCCGGAGCGGCCTGGCCGCCGGTGACGGCGAGGCCGGCGCCGTTGGTCGAGGACTTGCGCGGCGCGAACCAGTCGCTCGACGGCTTGTCCGGGCCGCCGTCCACCGGGCCCGTGCCGTCCGCCGGAGGGCCGTCGAACGACGCCACCGGCATGGCGGCCGTGCGCTCCACGTCCGCCTCGGGCACCCGGCCCGGATGCGACGCCTGGCCGCCGCCCGGCGCACCGGGCACGGCGGGCGCGTCCGGAACGGCGGCGTCCGCCTCGTTCACGGGCTTGCGCATCACCACGGGCGGAATCGGCCGTGACCCGGGGATGTTGATCCGGATCCGGGTGGTGATCGTCGTCTCGGTCCTGGGCTCGGACGCGGCCCCGTCCGGCTTCGGCTCGCCGTCGGCACCGGCCGTCGACCCGTCGGCGTACCGGCGGGAGCCGTACGGCGGGGTGCCCGAGGGGTACGCGGGTCCGCCGCGCCCCTGGGGCCCGGAGGACGAACTGTCAGTTTCACGACTCAAAGCAGGATCTCCCGGTTGGCTCCGCCGCCCGTTTCTTACGTATGTTTCTGTGCTCGGGCGGCTCGGCGGCGCGCACCACCATACTGGCCGCCGATGACACTCACCTCGCGACTGGGGAAAGCACACCGGTTCGGCCCCGTCCGCCCGGCCCGTGCGCCGCGCGAGCCGGTCCCGTCCTGCGCCCCGCCCCGAACGCCATCCGGAACGGCGCCCCGGCCGCGATCGCTCCCCGCGCGGAAGCAAACGGCGTGCCGGTGACCGGAGTCACGGCCTCCGGCCCGTGCGCCGACCCTGCCGGGGCAGGACCGGGAGGAACGGCCCGGGTGACCAGGTACCCGCCGGAACCGGATCGCCGTCCACCACTTGCGGACGGTTTCGGGGAACCGTACCGGCACGGCGGGCCGCGCGGGAGGCACGGGTCGTACCGGAACGACGAGAACCCGTACGCGAACCCGTACGGGAACCCGGACGACGCCCGTACGGATCGGGACCGTTCGGTCCGTCACCGGTCAAGTCGCCCGCTCTCGTCGCCCGGTTGCGACATCCGGCCGAGGGTGGCACACATCACAGCCACCACCATCCCGCCGAGGATGAACACCAGCGGCCCGATCCCGGCGCCGAACATCGCGTCGCCCTCGGGCCGTCCGACGCTCAGCAGCACGATCGCCAGCAGCCAGCCGACCCCGGCCGACGCGACCGCGAGCTGGGTGCCCAGGGCGCGCCGGGCGCCGTAGAACAGTCCGGCGGAGCCCAGCAGCGCGAGCAGCAGGCCGGCCGGCACCCAGGCCGCCTGGACCAGCGATCCGGCGGCGCCCACCGCCGCGCCGGCGACCGCGAGGAGGAGATACGCGGCGATCCGGCCCGGCCGCGGCTTCTGCGCCGTCCAGTCCCGGGCCATCCCCGCGCCGGGTGCCGTGCTCACGCGGGCACCCCCGTCGTACCGGGGGCGGCCGACGGGCCCTGCGCACCGGGGATCCCGGCGAACAGGTCGTCCTCGCGCCGCCCCCGCGGTACGCCGGGATCGCCCTGGGCGAGCTGGTAGTACTCGGTGGCGAAGATCGGCTGGCCCAGGTCGTTGGAGAGCGCGAAGAACGGCCCGTCCACGGCGATCTGGGTGGCGTGCGCCCGCATCGCCGCCGTCTTGCGGTCCGCGTAGGCCGTGCCGTCGATCTCGGCGGTGATGTCGGCGTCGTCCACCACGCCCGGGACGTCGTCGGCGGAGGCGACCCCGGGGAAGGCGACCCCGGCGGCCCGCAGCCGGGCGAACCCCTCCTCGACCACCGAGCGCGGCACCCGGGTCCAGTAGATCTTGGCGATGGTCCAGGGCTCCCCGAGATCGCGCCGGAAGGCGCGCTCACCGGCGAGTTCCGCGGCGCGCATGGCGACCCGGTGGGCCTGGATGTGGTCGGGGTGCCCGTAGCCGCCCCGGGGGTCGTACGTGATCATGACCTGTGGGCGTACGGTCCGGATGACCTCGACGAGATCGGGCGCGGCGTCGTCGACGGGAGTGTTCCAGAAGGCGCCGTCGCGGCGGTTCTGCGGCAGGCCCATCATGCCGGAGTCCCGGTAGCGGCCGGGGCCGCCCAGGAAGCGGTGGTCGCTGACGCCCAGTTCCCGCATCGCCGCGGCCAGCTCGCCGACCCGGTGTTCCCCGAGGGCGTCGTCGCGGTCGGCCGCGAGATGCGCGAGGTCGGGCGGGATGACCTCGCCCTCCTCGCCCAGGGTGCACGTCACCAGGGTGACCCGGGCACCACCGGCCGCGTACCGCGCCATCGTGGCGCCGTTGGTGATCGACTCGTCGTCGGGATGCGCGTGCACCAGAAGCAGCCGACGGGTGGAAAGATCCTTCATGGACACAGCCTACGAGGCATGGCGGAGCCACGTGGCGGAACGTGATGTCCCCCGGCCACAGGAGGGTCGATCCGTGATCGCCGGGGGTGTGCGGGCGTCGTGTCGCGAGGGCCGGAAAGGGCGGGCGGTCGGACGGTCGGGGCGGACGGATGGGTCGGGGCCGGACGGGGCACCGCCCCGGCACTCGGCACTGACGGACACAAAGAGACACGGTCAAAGACTGACAAAGCCGACAAAAAGAAGGACCCCCGCGCACCGGCGGGAGTCGGTCAGAACTTCAGGTCGCCGATCATGTCGCCCACGCTCGTGGTCAGATCGGTGATCGTCGGCTCGAAGGACGAGCTGGCGAGAAAGAAACCGAAAAGAACGCAGACAACCGCGTGCCCGCCCTTGAGTCCGGACTTCCGGACCAGCAGGAAGACGACGATCGCCAGCAGCACCACCGCCGAAACTGAGAGTGCCACGGCGGTTCACCTCCACAGATATTCGGTCGGGACGGGCAGGTTGCACGCGCAGATGGTTCCTACCCATCTCGCGCTACGGATCATAACTATCCGTACTAACGCATCAGTCGGTGCACGGCAGCACACGGGGGCGCACACGCGTTAGGTTCGGTGGCATGACCACGAGGCAACAGAGCTCCTTTCCACGCCAGTTCGCCCGTACCCAGCGGTTTTCCCTGGGTGCGCCCCGCTCGTTCACGGTGGCTCCGGACGGTGCCCGCGTGGTCTTCATCCGATCGGTGTCCGGAACCGACCGCGAGGGCGCGCTGTGGGTGCTCGACCTCGACGACCACCCCACCACGGTAGAGCCGGAAGGCGCGTTCCGGGAACGCCCGGTGGCCGATCCCCGTGTTCTGCTGGGAGGTTCGCAGGAGCAACTGTCCTCGGCGGAGCTGGCCCGCAGGGAGCGGAGCCGGGAGGGTTCCGCGGGCATCGTCGGATACGCGGTGGACCGGGCGGCCGAGTTGGCCGCCTTCACGCTGTCCGGACGTTTGTTCACGGCGGAGTTGCGGACCGGGGAGTCCCGGGAACTACCCGTTCGGGGGCCGGTAATCGATCCCCGGCCCTCCCCCGACGGCCGCTTCGTCGCCTATGTCTCGGGCGACGCGCTGCGGGTCGTCGGCGCGGACGGCACCGGCGACCGCGCGCTGGCGGAGCCCGCGCCGGACGAGCGGTCCACCGAGGGAGCGAAGGAAGGGGCCGGTCCCGGCGGGGTCTCGTACGGCTCGGCGGAGTTCGTCGCCGCCGAGGAGATGGGGCGGGACCGGGGCTACTGGTGGGCGCCGGAGTCGGACCGGCTGCTGGTCGCCCGGGTGGACGAACGGCGGGTCGGCACCTGGTGGATCACGGATCCGGCGCATCCGGACCGGGCCCCGCGGCGGATCCGCTATCCCGCGGCGGGCACGGCGAACGCGGAGGTACGCCTCTTCCTCGTCCCGCTCGACGGCGACAGCGACGGCGACAGCGACGGCACGGGCAGCGGCACGGGTACCGGCACCGGCACCGGCACCGGCGGACGGACCGAAGTGGTCTGGGACCGGACGGCCCATCCGTATCTGGCCCGGGTGCACTGGTCGGCGGCCGGTGCGCCGCTGCTGCTGGTGCAGTCGCGGGACCAGCGGACCCAGCGCTGTCTCACGGTCGACACCACGACCGGCGAGACCCGGACCGTGCAGATGGACGAGGATCCGATCTGGCTGGAACTTTTCGGTGGAACGCCCGCGTGGACGCCCGACGGGCGGCTGGTGCGGATCGCCGACGAGGGCGGTGCGCGGGTGCTCGCGGTCGGCGACCGGACCCTGACCGGAGCGGCGCTCCACATCCGGGGCGTCCTCGACATCGGCGCCGAGGACGTTCTGGTGTCGGCGTCGTCCGGGGCCGGGGCCGGGGCAGCGGAGCCGGAGATCGGCGAGATCCATGTCTACCGGGTCGGCGAACGGGGCGCGGAACGGGTCTCCGGGACACCCGGGGTCCATACGGCGGTCCGTTCCGGCGCGGTGACCGTCCTGGTGTCCTCCGCCGTCGACCGGCCCGGCGCGGTCTGCGCGGTCCTGCGGGACGGCAAGCGGGTCGCGACGGTGGAGTCGTACGCGGAGCGGCCCGTGCTCACCGCTCGGCCCCGGCTCCTGTTCGCGGCGGAGCGGCGCGTCCCGTGCGCGGTACTGCTGCCGAGGGGGTACGACGCGTCCCGGGGGCCGCTGCCCGTACTGATGGATCCGTACGGCGGTCCCCACGGCCAACGGGTGGTCGCGGCGCACAACGCGTATCTCACGTCCCAGTGGTTCGCCGACCGGGGCTATGCCGTGATCGTCGCCGACGGGCGCGGGACGCCGGGGCGCTCGCCCGCGTGGGAGAAGTCCGTGGCGGGCGATTTCGGGCTCGCGCTCGACGACCAGATCGCGGCGCTGCACGCGCTCGCCGGGTCCTTCCCCCTCGACCTGGGGCGGGTGGCGATCCGCGGCTGGTCCTTCGGCGGCTATCTCGCGGGGCTGGCGGCGCTGCGGCGCCCCGATGTGTTCCACGCGGCGATCCTGGGGGCGCCCGCGACGGACCAGCGGATGTACGACACCCACTACACCGAGCGGTATCTCGGCCGTCCCGACGAGCGTCCCGGGGTGTACGCGGCCAACTCCCTCGTCACCGACGCGGGGTTGAGCGGGGCCGTCGAGCCCGCCAGGCCGATGATGATCGTCCACGGTCTCGCGGACGACAACGTGGTGGTGGCGCACGCCCTGCGGCTGTCGTCGGCCCTGCTGGCTGCGGGGCGTCCGCACGAGGTAGTACCGCTGAGCGGGGTGACGCATATGACCCCGCAGGAAGAGGTGGCCGAGAATCTGCTGCTGCTCCAGGCGGCCTTCCTCGAACGGACGATCGGCTCGGGACCGGCGGGCTGACCGGGCCGCCGCCCCGGGACCGGGCCGGATCGACGGCCCGGCCCCGGGCGTGCCGAGCGGCCGGGACCACTCCAGGGGGTCCCGGCCGCGATACGGCACCCGCACGGCCGTACGCACCGCAGCCTGCCGGGCCCGTATATCGGGTTCGCGACAGCCGCATTGCCCCTGTGTAAAAGAGCGTCACTCTTCCGGCGTATCACCGGATCCCGGGAGCCGCGGCCCACCGGACTCGGGGGAACCACCCGCCTCAGGCTGCTCCGGGGCCTCTGAGGGCTCGGTGGTCTCCCTGGCCTCCGGCGGCTCAGGCGGCTCTGTGGCGGCGTCCGGCGACGGCGGGACCACCTGCAACTCCGCCGCGAAGTGGCAGGCCGAGGGGTGCCGTACCGGCCCCTCGGCCGCGAGCCGGAACTCCGCCGGGACCGCCAGCAGCGGTACCTCCAGCTCGCACCGCTCCCGCGCCTTCCAGCAGCGGGTCCTGAACCGGCAGCCGGACGGGATATGCGCCGGTGAGGGCGGATCGCCGCCGAGGATGATCCGCTCGCGGCGCGCCCGCGCCCCAGGATCCGGTACGGGGACGGCGGAGAGCAGCGCCTGGGTGTACGGATGCGTGGGGTGGTCGTAGATCTCCTCATGGCGCCCCAGCTCCACCACCCGCCCCAGATACATCACGCCCACCCGGTCCGAGATATGCCGGACGATCGACAGGTCATGGGCGATGAAGACATAGCTCAGCCCGAACTCCCGCTGGAGCCGACCCATCAGATTGACCACCTGCGCCTGGACGGAGACGTCGAGGGCGGAGACCGGTTCGTCGGCGACGATGATCTCGGGGCGCAGCGCGAGACCGCGGGCGATGCCGATGCGCTGCCGCTGGCCGCCGCTGAACTGGTGGGGGTAGCGGTTGACGTAGTCGGGGTCGAGTCCGACGGTGTCGAGGAGTTCGCGCACCCGGGCGCGGCGGTCCCCCTTGGGCGCCGCCTCGGGGTGGATGTCGTACGGCTCCCCGACGATGTCGCCGACCGTCATCCGGGGGTTCAAGGAGGTGTACGGGTCCTGGAACACCATCTGGATATTGCGGCGGACGGCCTTGAGCGCCCGGCCGGAGAGCCCGGTGATGTCCTCGCCCCGGTAGCGGATGACCCCGGATGTGGGGGGTTCGAGCTGGACCAGCATCCGGGCGAGGGTGGACTTGCCGCAGCCGGACTCGCCGACGATGCCGAGGGTCTCGCCCCCGTACAGATCGAGGTCGACGCCGTCGACGGCGCGGACGGCGCCCACCTGCTTGCGGAAGAGGATGCCCCGGGTGAGGGGGTAGTGCTTGTGGACGCCGCGGACCTCCAGGATCGGCTCGGAGGTCGTCGCGGCTGCCGTAGGTTCGATGGTCGTATCGGTCACGGTGTCCCTCCGGTCCCGCCGCTCGCGCTCCCGGTCCCGCCGCCCGTGGCCGCGGGTCCCGTACCCCCGGTCCCGCCGGCACCAGCGCCACCGCCACCACGGCCCCCGCCCCCGCCGGCGCCCGCCAGCGCCTCGCGCCAGAAGTGGCAGGCGCTGTGCCGCCCCTCCCCCGCCTCGTACAGCGGTGGTACGTCCGTACGGCACACCGGCCGGGCGAGCGGGCATCTCGGGTGGAAGGCGCAGCCGGACGGGATCCGCTGGAGATTCGGCGGCAGCCCCTTGATCGCGTACAGCTCGCGCCCCTTCTGGTCGAGGCGCGGTACGGAGTCGAGGAGGCCGCGGGTGTAGGGGTGGGCGGGGGCCCGGTAGAGGTCGTGGACGGGGGCGGTCTCCACGATCCGGCCCGCGTACATCACCGCGATCCGGTCGGCGATGTCCGCGACCACCCCGAGGTCGTGGGTGATCAGGATCAGGCCCATGTCCAGCTCGTCCCGCAGCTGCGCCAGCAACTCCATGACCTGGGCCTGGACGGTGACGTCGAGGGCGGTGGTGGGCTCGTCGGCGATGATCAGGGCGGGTTCGAGGGCGAGCGCCATGGCGATCATGATCCGCTGGCGCATCCCGCCCGAGAACTGGTGCGGATAGTCGCCGACGCGCTGTGCGGCGGCGGGGATGCCGACGCGCTCCATCAGCTCGACCGACTTGGCACGTGCCTCCTTGCGTTTCATGCCCCGGTGGACGGTGTACATCTCGCCGAGCTGGGCGCCGACGCTGAGGACGGGGTTGAGGGCGGAGAGCGCGTCCTGGAAGATCATGGCGATCTGCGCGCCGCGTACGGCCCGTCGCTCCTCCTCCTTCAGCGTCAGCAGATCACGGCCCCGGAAGAGCACCTGGCCGCCGGCGATCCGGCCGGGCGGGGTGTCGAGGATGCCCATCACGGCCTGGGCGGTGACGGATTTCCCGGAGCCGGATTCGCCGAGGACGGCGAGCGTCTCGCCCTCGGCGACGGCGTAGCTGACGCCGTTGACGGCCTTGGCGACCCCGTCGCGGGTACGGAACTCGACCTGGAGATCGCGGACTTCGAGCAGCATCCCGGGATTCCTCCTCAGCGCAGCTTGGGGTCGAGGGCGTCGCGGACCGCGTCGCCGAGCATGATGAACGCCAGGACGGTGATCGCCAGGGCCCCGGCGGGCCAGAGCAGCATGTGCGGGGCGTTGCGGATGTAGGGCGAGGCGGCGGAGATGTCGATGCCCCAGGAGACCGTCGGGGGTTTGAGGCCGACGCCGAGGTAGGACAGGGTCGCCTCCAGGGAGATGTACGTACCCAGGGCGATGGTCGCGACGACGATGACGGGCGCGACGGCGTTGGGCGCGATATGGCGGAGCAGCATCCGGGTGTTGGAGGCGCCGAGGGCGCGGGCGGCCTGGACGTAGTCGTTCTGTTTGGCGGTGAGTACGGAGCCGCGGGCGATCCGGGAGACCTGGGGCCAGCCGAGCAGGATCATGAAGCCGATGACCGGCCAGACGGTGTTGCTGGTGACGACGGAGAGCAGGACGAGGCCGCCGAGGATGACGGGGATGGCGAAGAAGATATCGGTCACCCGGGAGAGCACGGCGTCGCCCGCGCCGCCGAAGAATCCGGCGAGTCCGCCGAGGACGGAGCCGATGAGGGCGACCCCGAGGGTGGCGCAGACGCCGACGGTGACGGAGGCCCGGGCGCCGTACACGGTCCTGGTGTAGACGTCGCAGCCCTGGCCGTCGAAGCCGAAGGGGTGGCCGGGCTGGGAGCCCTCCTGCGATTTGGCGAGGTCGCAGTCGAGGGGGTTGCCGGAGGCGATGGACTGCGGCCAGATCGCGATGACGACCAGGAAGAGGATGATCAGGCCGGAGACGATGAAGACGGGGTTGCGGCGGAGGTCGTGCCAGGCGTCGGACCAGAGGCTGCGGGCCTTGGTGGCGGGTCCGGTGCCCTGGGGCGGGCCATCGGGCCCGGGTTCCAGGGTGGCGCCCTCGGCGGTGGCGAGGTCCATGGGGCCGCCCGCGCCGGTCGGCGCGATCGCCGCTCCGGCGGTGCCGTCGGGGTCGTACTGCGGCTCAGGCATAGCGGATCCTCGGGTCGAGTACGGCGTACAGGAGGTCGACGAGCAGATTCGCCAGCAGGAAGACGAGGACCAGGACGGTCACAAAGCCGACGACGGTCTGGGTGTTCTGCCGGACGATCCCCTGGTAGAGCTGGTAGCCGACGCCGTGGATGTTGAAGATGCGCTCGGTGACGATGGCGCCGCCCATCAGCGCGCCGATGTCGGTACCGATGAAGGTGACGACGGGGATGAGGGAGTTGCGCAGCAGATGCCGGGTGACCACGCGGCGGCGCGGCAGTCCCTTGGCGCGGGCGGTGCGGACGTAGTCGGCGCGGGCGTTCTCGGCGATCGAGGTCCTGGTGAGGCGGGTGACGTACGCCAGGGACACGGAGGCGAGCACCAGACCGGGGACGATCAGCTCGTCGAGGGGGGCGCCCGGTGAGACGGCGGGTTTGATGATGCCCCACTCGACGCCGAGGAGCAGTTGGAGCAGGAGTCCGGTGACGAAGGTCGGTACGGAGATGACGACCAGGGTCAGCAGCAGGGTTCCGGTGTCGACGGGCCGGCCGCGACGCAGTCCGGTGAGGACGCCGAGGGTGATGCCGATGACGATCTCGAAGCAGATGGCGACGAGGGTGAGCCGGATGGTGACGGGGAAGGCGGCGGCCATCAGTTCGGTGACGGGCTGCCCGTTGAAGGCGGTGCCGAAGTCGCCCCGGAAGACATCGCCCATATAGCTCAGATACTGCCGCCAGAGGGGCTGGTCGAGGCCGTACTGGGCCTGGAGCTGGGCGGTGGTGGCGGGGTCGCACTGGATCTGTCCGCAGAGTCCGGCGATGGGGTCGCCCATCACATTGACCATGAGGAAGATCAGCAGGGTGGCGCCGAAGAAGACCGGGATCATCTGGAGCAGGCGCCGGATCACATAACGTCCCATGGGGGCTCCCTCAGGCGGCCGTCAGGCGACCTTGATCTCGTTGTAGACCGGGACACTGAAGGGGTTGAGGGCGACGTTCGAGATGCGGGGCGCGTATCCGGCGCTGCCGTTCTGGTACCAGAGGGGGATGGCCGCCATCTCGTCCCGTACCACCTCCTCCGCCTGCTGGAAGGTCCGTACGGCCGTCGCGGTGTCGGATTCGGCGTTGGCGCGGTTCACCAGCGTGTCGAAGGTCTTGTTGCTCCACTTGCCGTCGTTGGAGGAGGCGCCGGTGTAGTAGAGCGGCTGGAGAAAGTTCTGGATGAGGGGGTAGTCCATCTGCCAGCCCGCCCGGAAGGGGCCAGACATCTTGGACCGGGTGATCTGGTTGCGGTAGTCGGCGAAGGTGCCGATGGGGTTGCCGACGCAGGCGCGGTCGTTCCTGAGGGCGTTGTTGATGCTGTTGCAGACGGCGTCGACCCACTCCTTGTGGGAGCCGGTGTCGGCGTTGTACGAGATCTTCATGGTGCCGCCGGGGATGCCGCCGCCCTCCGCGACGAGCTGCCGGGCGCGGGCGGGGTCGTAGACGCAGGAGTCACCGCAGAGGGTGTCCTTGAAGCCGCCGTCGACACCGAGGACGGGGGACGTCCAGTCCTTCGCGGGGGTACGGGTGCCGCGGAAGATGCGGCTGGTGATGGAGTCGCGGTTGATCGCCTTGGAGAGTCCGGTACGGAGCTTGTCGCCGTTCGGGGTGTTCCACCGGCGGTCGTAGTAGGGGAAGGCGAGGGTCTGGATGATGCCCGCGGGGGTGTTGATGTAGCGGTCGCCGAGGTCCTTGCGGACATTTCTGAGCTGGGAGGCGGGGACGTCGTCGACGAGGTCGAGGTTTCCGGCGACGAGATCGGTGTAGGCGGTGTTGTTGTCGGTGTAGACCCGCAGGTCGACACCGCCGTTGAGGGCGCGGTCGGGGCCCGGGTAGCCGTCCCAGCGGCGGAGGGACATCTGCGAGCCGCGGACATACGCGTGGACGGCGTACGGGCCGTTGCCGACGGGTTTGGCCAGCCAGCCGGTGTGGTCGTCGAAGAAGGCCCGGGGCAGCGGGGCGAAGGCGGCGTAGCCGAGGGTGTCGGGCCAGGTGGAGAACTTCTGGCTGAGCTTCACGGTGAAGGTCAGCTCACCGGTGACCTTCAGCCCGGAGAGGGTGGCGGCGGTGGGCTCGCCGCTGTCGGGGTGGGTCCGGTCGTATCCCTCGATATAGCCGAAGAAGTACGCGTTCTTCTGGCTGTTCTTGAGATAGGCGCCGTAGTTCCACGCGTCGACGAAGGAGCGGGCGGTGACCTTCTCGCCGTTGCTGAAGGTCCAGCCGTCCTTGACGGTGATCGCGAAGTGGGTGGAGTCGGTGGTCTCGATCCGCTCGGCGAGCATGTCCTGCGCCGCGCCGGTCCTCGGGTCGTACCGCTTGAGGCCGCGGAAGAGCATGTCGAGGACCTTGCCGCCCTGCACCTCGTTGGTGTTGGCGGGCTCCAGCGGGTTCTGGGGGTCGCCCCAGGACGAGCTGACGACGCCGTCCGGGCCGCTGCCGCCGGAGGACACGCCCCCGCCGCACGCCGTCAGGGCCGTGGCGGCCAGGACGACGGCGAGGACACCGCCCGCGGCCTTGAGGGCGTGCGTGGCTCCCCGCATCCGGTGCCTCCTCGGTCCTGAGCCGGCCGACTCCCGCTCAGGACCGAATATCCCTGTATATGGGATAACACGCCTGTTCACTCACCCCAACGGCGGAGCCGGCGCCCCGCCGGGACTACGGCGCCGGGGTGCCCGCGACCGCCGGAACGGGGGCGACCGGGAGGGTCGCCTCCCAGGTGTCGACCGCGAAGTGCCGGGCCATGCCGTGGGCCTCGTACAGCCGCGGCGCCCCGGTCGCGTTGGCCGTGTCCACACCAAGACCGATGGTGTCGCGGCCGAGGCCCGCGTACACCCCGAAGGCGTGTCGCAGCAGAAAGCCGCCCAGGCCCCGGCGGCGGCCCCGGTCCAGCACTCCCAGGACATTGATCCAGCCGTGGGCCTCGCGGTGGTTGGTGGTCACCATCGCGGCGATATCGCCCTCGCCCTCGGCGCTCGCGATCCACACCAGGTCCCAGTCGACCAGCTCACCGAGGTCGGCGAGCCACTTCTCGTACGACCGGGGCTGGAAGTCGTAGTGGTCGGCGAAGGACTCCTGGAGCAGGGCGTGGGCGATCCGGCGGTCGGCCTCGTCCCGGGCGGTCCGCAGGGTCACCCCGGCCGGCGGCGCGGGCACCGGGTCACCGGCCGGGTCCAGCGGCTTGGTCAGAACGTGATAGCGGCGTACGGTCCGCCAGCCGCGGCCGGTCAGCAGGGTGGTGTCGAGCGTCGGCGCGCTGTTCAGATGGAAGTGGACGACGGCCCGTACGGCGCCGTTCGCGGCGGCCTTGGCCCGGGCCCGCGCCTCCATCAGCTCCAGCACCGCCGCGGCGGCCTCCTGGTGGTCCGGGAGGACGTACTGGTCGATATCGATGCGCTCGGCGCCCGAGTCGTCCCACAGCAGGCCGTAGACGACGAGCGCGCCGTCCTGGAAACCGAGCCAGGAGTTCTCCGGGAGGTCGGCCTCGGGATGGATCAGATCGGCGTGTACGGAGGCGAGATCGGTCTCGGGCTTCCCGACCTCGATCGTGTCGACGGCGTTCAGCAGGGCACAGATGGCCTCCGCGTCCTCGGGGGTGGCGGGGCGCACGGCGAAGTCGGTCATCGCACCACTGTGATCGCCCGGCCCCGGACGCCGCAACGCGATTTCTCCGGGCCCCGCCCGGCCCCGGCTGCCCTCCCGACCCGCCGCGGCTGCCTTCCCGGCCCGCGGCCCCGGATACGGCGGCGGCCCCGGGGCGCGCGATGCGCTCCGGGGCCGTCGCCGATCACGGCTCGTACCGCTGCCGCTACTTCTTCTCCGGCTTCGCGGCGGACTCGGCGTCCTCCAGCGCGGCCAGCGCCGGGTCGAGCACGATGTCCTCGCCCCGCGACTCGGTCGTCGGGTCCTCCGGGAAGTGACAGGCCGTCAGATGGCCCTCGCGGTTCCCGGAGAGACGCACCAGCGGCGGCTCCTCCGACGCGCACTTGTCCTGCGCCTTCCAGCAACGGGTGCGGAAGCGGCAGCCGGACGGCGGCATGATCGGCGAGGGCACATCGCCGGAGAGGCGGATGCGCTCCTTGTCCGGCGTGTCCATCGAGGGCTCGGGCACGGCCGACAGCAGGGCGTGCGTATAGGGGTGACGGGGCCGGTTGTAGAGGGAGTCGCGGTCCGCGACCTCCACCACCTTGCCCAGGTACATCACCGCGACGCGCTGCGAGAAGTGCCGGACGACGGCCAGGTCGTGGGCGATGAAGAGGAAGGCGATCCCCATCTCCTCCTGGACCTTCTGGAGGAGATTGACGACCTGCGCCTGGATCGACACGTCCAGCGCCGAGACCGGCTCGTCCGCGACGATCAGCTTCGGCTGGAGCGCCAGCGCCCGGGCCACCCCGATGCGCTGCCGCTGGCCGCCGGAGAACTCGTGCGGGAAGCGGTTGAAGTGCTCGGGGTTGAGACCCACGACCTCCAGCAGCTCACGCACCTTGGCGTCCCGGCCGCCGGGCGGGTTGATCCCGTTGACCTCCATCGGGCTCTTGACGATGGAGCCGACGGTCTGCCGCGGGTTCAGCGACGAATACGGGTCCTGGAAGATCATCTGGATCTCGGACCGAATCGGCGCCAGCTCCTTGCGGCTGGCGTGCGCGATGTCCTGGCCCTGATAGGTGATCTTTCCCTCGGTCGGCTCCAGGAGCCGGGTGACCAGCCGTCCGGTGGTGGACTTGCCACAGCCGGACTCGCCGACGAGGCCGAGGGCCTCACCGGAGTGCACTGTCAGATCGATACCGTCGACAGCACGTACGGCGCCGACCTTCCGCTTGAAAGGGAACCCCCCGTAGATGGGGAAGTGCATCTTCAGGCCCTCGACGGCGAGCAGGGGCTCGCCGCCCGGGCGCGCGTCGGTCGAATCCTGCTGCTTCGGCAGAGTGACGTTCTCGCTCATGTCTCTGCGTCTCCTAGCCCAGCCGGGGCTTGATCTGATCGATGAAGATGGACTGCTTCTGCCCGTCCGACAGATGGCACGCTGCCGCCCGGCCGGCGGGAAGCACCGGGCGCTCGGCCGAGCACAGACCGCCGTCCACCTCGTCCTTGAAGGCACAACGGGGGTGGAAGGGGCAGCCGCTCGGCGGGTTCAGCAGACTGGGCGGGGAGCCGGGGATCGGCATGAGCGCCTCGTTGACGTCGCTGCTGAGCCGCGGCATCGAGCTGAGCAGACCCCAGGTGTAGGGGTGGCTCGGGGTCCTGAGGACCTCCGAGACGCTGCCGCGCTCCACCGCCCGGCCCGCGTACATCACCAGCAGGTCGTCGGCCATGTTGGCGATGACGCCCAGGTCGTGGGTGATGAAGATGATCGCGGAGCCGAACTCCTGCTGGAGGTCCTTGAGCAGATCGAGGATCTGGGCCTGGACGGTCACGTCGAGGGCCGTGGTCGGCTCGTCCGCGATCAGCAGATCGGGGTCGCAGATCAGCGCCATGGCGATCATCGCCCGCTGGCGCATACCGCCGGAGAACTGGTGCGGATAGTCGTTGAAGCGCGTCGCGGGCTGCGGGATGCCGACCTTGGCGAGCATCTCGATGGCCCGGGCCTTCGCCTCCTTCTTGGAGGCGCCGGTGTGCTTCATGAAGGGCTCGGCGATCTGGCGGCCCACGGTGTAGTACGGCGAGAGCGCCGTCAGCGGGTCCTGGAAGATCATCGCGACCTTGTTGCCGCGGAGCTTCTCCATCTCCTTCTCGGGCGCGTCGATCAGTTCCTGGCCGTCCAGGTAGATCTCGCCGTCGATGGCGGTGGTCTTCTTGTTGTGCAGGCCCAGAACCGTCAGGTTGGTGACGGACTTCCCGGAACCCGACTCGCCGACGATGCCGAGCGTCTTGCCGCGCTCGACGTCGAAGGAGAGCCCGTCGACTGCCTTGACGACGCCGTCCTCGGTGGAGAACCGCACCCGGAGGTCGCGCACCGAGAGGAAGGCGTCCGGTCCGGTCGGGGCCGGAGTCCCCTCGGTCTTGGTCAGAGTGGTCACGGTCGTTCTCCTAGGCGAGGCGCACGCGCGGGTCGATGTAGGCGTAGGCGATGTCCACGATGATGTTCAGGATCAGGATGAAGAACGCCCCGAACAGCATGATGCCCATGGTCATCGGCAGGTCCTTGGTCAGCGACGACTCCACCGCGAGCCGGCCGACACCGGCCAGGTCGAAGGTGAACTCGGTGACCACGGCGCCGGTCAGCAGCGCGGAGAGGTCCATACCGAGGATGGTGACGATCGGTGTGAGCGAGCCTCGCCAGGCGTAGCGGAAGAAGACGTAGCGCTGGCGCATGCCCTTGGCGCGCGCGGTGCGGACGTGCTCCTCCTGGAGCTGCTCGATCATGGTCGAGCGCGCCATACGCGTGTACTGCGCGGTGAAGATGGTCGCCATCACGGCCCACGGGATGAGCATTCCGGTGAACCAGGCGACCGGGTCCTCGGCCGGCGAGATGTACTCCGGGAACTCCATCCAGCCGGTGCTGAAGACGAAGATGCCGAGGACGATCGGGCCGAGGAAGTAGATCTGGAAGGAGCTGAGCACCATCGAGGCGCCACTGACGAACTTGTCGACGGGGGTTCCGCGCTTCCAGGCGGCCAGCATGCCCGACCCGAGGCCGAGGATCAGGAAGACGACCAGGCCACCGATGGTGAGCGAGAGGGTCAGCGGGAAGCGGTCGACGATCGACTCCCACACGAAGTCACCGGAGTCGAAGGAGACTCCGAGGCACGGCGCGGGGCAGTGGCCGACGGCGAAGTCGCGCCCGGTCACGATGCCACCCATGAACTCCCAGAACTGGGCGGTGATGGGCTTGTCGAGGCCGAGGTTCTCGCGGATGATCGCGATGTTCTCCGGCGTGCAGGTCTTTCCGCAGGCGAGTTCGGCGAAGTCCTGGGGGATTGTGTAGAACAGGAAGAACGTGAACGCGCCGATCAAGAACATGATCATTACGGCGCCGGTCAACCTGCGGATGAGGAACTGAAGCATCGCGGGAGGCTGCTCTCTTCGAAGGCGGCGGGGGTGAGACGTGGCCCGAGGGGGCGCGCTCCGCCTGGCGCGCGCCCCCACGGGATCAACCGTGAACCGGGTTGCTAACGAACCGGTTTTACGGGTTCTTCAGGAACAGGTTGTTGATGTCGATGTAGCTCGCCTCGGTGTCGTACCGCAGACCGCCGATGTTGGAACCGGAGAGCTGGATGTGCTTGGCGTAGTAGACCGGGCCGGCCGGGTTGATCTCCTCGACGATCCGCTTGTGGACCTTCTGCCACTCAGCGGCGGCCTGGTCCGGCGGGAGCGCCAGGGCCTTCTTGATACCCGCGTTGACCTCGGGGTCGTTGATGTGCGAGTAGTTCGAGCCGCCGTCGGCGACCTTGGTGCCGTCGTAGACGGGGGTGATGACGGTGGACGGGGACGGCCAGTCCTGACCCCAACCGGTCATGTACAGGTCGTACGGGTTCTTGACCTTGCCGATCTGCTCGTAGAAGGTCGCGCGGTCGATCTCCTTGGCCTGGACGTCGAAGCCCAGCTTGCCCAGGGTCTCCTTGACGATCAGCATCTGGTTCTGGCCACGCGGCGAGTTGGAGTAGGCGTAGGTGAGCTTGGTGCCGCTCTTGACGCCGGCCTCCGCGAGGAGCGCCTTGGCCTTCTCCAGGTCACCGTTCGGCTTCTTGCCCTTGCCGAACGGGTCGTAGTTCGGGTCGTAACCCGGCAGCGTCGGGCCCATCAGACCGCCGGCCAGCTCACCGCCGTAGGTGCCGCCGTCGGCGCCGATCATGCGCTTGCTGGGCATGGCGTGCGTGATGGCGTCGCGGACCTTCTTGTCCTTCATGACCTGGGAGTCCAGGTTGAAGGTCATCTGCCAGACGTAGGGCTGGTAGCCCATCACCGAGCGGGCCTTGACGGCCGGCTTGCTGACGACGTCCTTGATCATGGCGCCGTCGACCGAGTCGGTGAACTGGATGGCGTTCTTGGCCTCGCCCTGGTCGGCGATCAGACGCTTGGTCTGGCTCGCCTGGTCGACCGTGAGGTTGAAGTTGAAGCCGTCCGGGTACTGGTGGCGGACGGAGTCCGTCTTCGCGTCCCAGTGCGTGTTCTTGACCAGCTTCAGCGACTTGCCCGACTTGAACTCGGCCAGCTTGTAGGGGCCGGTCGCGACAGGAGCCTTGTCGTACTTCTCCTTGGTGTCGCCCTTCTTGGGGACGATGCTGTAGCCGGGCATGGCCAGCGCCTGCGGCAGGTCACCCTGCGGCGTCTGGAACTTGAAGACGATGGTCTTCGCGTCCGGGGTGGCCAGCACGGTGTCCGGCAGGCTCTTGCCCGTGTACGGACCGTCCGGCAGCGCCTTCCGGTAGTCGTCGCCCGAAAGCCAGTTCTGGACGTAGGTCGGACCGTCGAAGATGAACTTCGCGTACAGCCGCTCGATGGTGTGGCGGATGTCGGCGGACGTGATCGGGTTGCCGTTGGCGTCCTTGATGCCGTCCTTCAGCGTGTACGTCCAGGTCTTGCCCCCGTCCGACATCTTGCCCGCGTCGGTCGCGAGGTCGCCGACGACGGTCAGGTTGCCGTTGGCGTCCTCCTTCCAGTTCGTCAGACCGCGGTGGATCAGGTTGGACAGCTGCCCGGCATCGCTCACATAGATCTGGCCCGGGTCCATGTGGCTGATGTTGGACTGCATGTAGACATTGATGAAGCCGCCCGGCTTGGCGCCCGGGACCTCGGCGGCCGGGCCGGTGGACCCCGCGGCGTCGGCGTACGCGACCGGCTTGCCCTGAGCCGCCGCGTCCTGCTTGGACTTGGACTCGTTCTTGGTCTTGCCATCGTTGTTGGAGCAGCCGGTGAGCGCCAGGGAACCGACGACAGCTGCGGCGGCTATGACGCGCACGGGACGTGAGCGAAGTGGCTTCATGATGCTTGATGCACCTACCTGTCCGTTGTCATTCATCAAGTGCTGCCTGCCGTCCGGTTGCCCGGCGCGGGGGCGGCAGCGGCCCCCGCCCTGGGACGTCACCGTCCGGTCTTGGGGTCGAACGCGTCTCGTACCGAGTCGCCGAGAAGGTTGAACGAGAGGATGAACGTCACCATGGCCACACCGGGGAAGAACATGAACGACGGGTTCTGTTCGTAGTTCTCGGCGCCGATGGCGAACATCCGGCCCCAGTCGGGAGTCGGCTCCACGAAGCCCACTCCGACATAGGAGAGGAACGCGATGGTGAGGATAGAGCTGGGCAGCATGTAGGTGCCCTGCACCAGGATCGGCGTGACGATGTTCGGAAGGATCTCCTTGCGGACGATCCGCCAGCGCGAGGCGCCGGAGACCTTGGCAGCCTCGACGAACTCCCGCTCCCGCAGGGAGAGGACGGAGCTGCGCACCAGCCGGGCCAGACCCATCCAGCCGAGGAACCACATCACGAGGATGATCGCGACGGCTCGCAGATAGGTGGGGGTCTCGTCCTTCGGGGAGACGAACATCGCGGTCACGACCGGCATGAAGGCGATGAAGAACAGCTGCTGCGGGAAGGCCAGGAAAAAGTCCGTGATCCGGCTGAGCCAGTAGTCGACCTTGCCGCCGAAGTATCCGGCCACCATGCCGATGATCACGCCGGTGAGCACCATCAGGGTGGTGATGGCCAGCGCCATGTAGAGAGAGGTCCGGATGCCGTAGAGCAGCATCGTGAACACATCACGGCCCACCTCGGGCTGGACTCCGAACCAGAACTCCCCGGACATGCCGCCGAAAGTGCCGATCGGCATGGAGAAGTCGTCGAGGAGGTTCTCGTAGCCCTCCTCGCCCGGGTAGAGCGTGTAGGGGTCCTTGCCGTACAGCCAGGAGATCACCGGCGCCAGCGCGGCGATGACGAAGAACGCGATGACAACGATCGCGGAGACCACGCCGGTGCGGTCGCGCTTGAAGCGCGCCCACATCAGCTGCCCCGGCGAACGGCCGGTCACGGCTTGGCCGCTTCCGGTGTCCTTGGTCGCGGTGTTCTTGTCCAAGGCGACAGAGGAATCGGCGCCCTCGGTCTCGATTGGACTGGTCATGATGTGTCCATTCACGGGTGTCGGGTGACCCGCGTTCCTGCGCACGGCGGTCCGGACGGGCGAGTGGATGTACTCGTACCGTCAGGGTCCACCGGTCGACGATCCCCGCGTCACCGACCGCCTTCCCGTCTCACGGGTGCGGCCGGTTCGCCGTCTGTCTATGGGCTAGCCACGGACAAAACAGCAGCAATGGATGTCAATAGGGATTGATCCCACCCTCATCAGGAGCGCGAGCCGAGCGGTTGACCGGGGCTCAGAGTCGCTGTCCGCCGCCGGTGGCGGCGCGATGGGATGGAATGCGCTGGAAACCGGCCGTCCGTACCGTCTGCGACGACCCGACCCCGCTGGCGCTCGTGGCACCGCGCATGGGTTCCTCCTCATGAGTCCACGTGTTCACTGCAAGGCTGGGCGCAGTACACCCACCGACACCCCTGACGGCGAAGAGCTGCACCCCGTGTGCTCGTGAGTCGGCGCTCCCCACAGCGCATGACCCGTTGACCCGAGCTCAGTGAAGCCAACTATTGGGTAAGTTCGCGCCGTAAACCACACTTAAAGCATCTCGTTTTGGCAACATCAGCGAAGGCCGGAGGCCCAGAATCCGGACAAAGGGATCGCAGACAGACACCCCCGAAACGGACTGTTAATACAGGTTTCCGGTGAGCTACGCCCGATAGTCGGACAATGGCCCTGTGAAAACCCTTTGACGAACACCGCTCCGGACCGTTCCAATCCGGGAGCCTTCCACCGGCACGGTGTGAGCAAACGGCTCGGGCGGCCCCAACATGAGGGGCCGCCCGAGCCGTTCTGGTTCGCGCGCTATGTCTCGTTGATCACAGATGGACCGTTGATCACCGATGGATGTTTGGTCGCCAGACAGACGTACTGCCGGGCGGAGGGACTCCTCCGCCCGGCAGTATCCGCTTCAGCCCGCCGTACGGGCGGGAGCGGGCCGTCAGCCGTGCTTGGCGCGGGAGGCCGCGCGGGCGCGCTCCCGGGCGTCCAGGTTCACCTTGCGGATCCGGACGGACTCCGGAGTCACCTCGACGCACTCGTCGTCGCGGCAGAACTCCAGCGACTGCTCCAGGGAGAGCTTGCGCGGCGGAACGATCGCCTCGAAGGAGTCGGCCGAGGAGGAGCGCATGTTGGTGAGCTTCTTCTCCTTGGTGATGTTCACGTCCATGTCGTCGGAGCGCGAGTTCTCACCGACGATCATGCCCTCGTAGACCTCGGTGCCCGGCTCGACGAAGAGGACGCCGCGCTCCTGGAGGTTGGTCATCGCGAAGGCCGTCACGGCGCCCGAGCGGTCGGCGACCAGCGAGCCGTTGTTACGGGTCGTGAGGGTGCCGAACCAGGGCTCGTGGCCCTCGTGGATGGAGTGGGCGATTCCGGTGCCGCGGGTGTTCGTGAGGAACTCCGTACGGAACCCGATCAGGCCGCGGGAGGGCACGACGAACTCCATGCGCACCCAGCCGGAGCCGTGGTTGGACATATTGTCCATCCGGCCCTTGCGGACGCCCATGAGCTGGGTGACCGCGCCCATGTGCTCCTCGGGCACGTCGATCGTCATGCGCTCGACGGGCTCGTGGACCTTGCCGTCGACCTCCTTGGTGACGACCTGCGGCTTTCCGATGGTCAGCTCGAAGCCTTCCCGGCGCATCTGCTCGACGAGGATGGCCAGCGCCAGCTCACCGCGGCCCTGCACCTCCCAGGCGTCGGGACGCTCGGTGTCGAGGACGCGGAGGGAGACGTTGCCGACCAGCTCGCGGTCGAGGCGGTCCTTGACCTGGCGCGCGGTGACCTTGCGGTCCTTGACCGCGGCCTTGTTGTCGGCACCCTTGCCGGTACCGCCGCGGCCGACGAGCGGCGAGGTGTTCGTACCGACGGTCATGGAGATCGCCGGCTCGTCGACGGTGATCAGCGGCAGGGCGACCGGGTTCTCCGGGTCGGCCAGCGTCTCGCCGATCATGATGTCGGGGATACCCGCGACCGCGCAGATGTCACCGGGGCCCGCGACCTCCGCGGGCTTGCGGGTGAGCGCCTCGGTCATCATCAGCTCGCTGATGCGGACGTTGGAGACGGTGCCGTCACGCTTGATCCACGCGACGTTCTGCCCCTTGCGCAGCTCGCCCTGCTCGACCCGGAGAAGGGCGATACGGCCGAGGAAGTTGTCCGCGTCGAGGTTGGTGACATGGGCCTGCAGCGGGGCCGCGGAGTCGAACTCGGGCGCCGGGACGTACTCCAGCAGGGTGGAGAAGAACGGCTCCAGGCTGTCGCTGTCGGCCGGGACGGTGCCGTCGGCGGGCTTGGTGAGGGACGCGATGCCGTCACGGGCGCAGGCGTAGACGATCGGGAACTCGATCTGGTCCTCGTCGGCGTCGAGGTCCAGGAAGAGGTCGTAGGTCTCGTTGACGACCTCGTCGATCCGGGAGTCCGGGCGGTCCGTCTTGTTGATGCAGAGGATCACCGGCATCCGGGCCTGGAGGGCCTTGCGGAGGACGAACCGGGTCTGCGGAAGGGGCCCCTCGGAGGCGTCGACCAGCAGCACGACCGCGTCGACCATGGAGAGGCCGCGCTCGACCTCACCGCCGAAGTCGGCGTGGCCCGGGGTGTCGATGATGTTGATCGTGACGGGGGCGCCGCCTGCCTTCGGGTGGTACTTGACCGCCGTGTTCTTGGCGAGGATCGTGATGCCCTTCTCACGCTCCAGGTCGTTCGAGTCCATCACCCGGTCGTCGACCTGCTGGTGGGCGGCGAAGGCGCCGGCCTGCTTCAGCATGGCATCGACCAGGGTGGTCTTGCCGTGGTCGACGTGGGCGACGATGGCGACGTTACGGATGTCGTGGCGGGTGGGCATGCTGGCTGGCGCTTCTCTCGATCGTGGGATGCGGCGTTCGTGAGGGGCGGTGTCTTCCTCATGCGCCCCGCCGGGGCGGACACGCCACGGCTGAACTCCATGGTACGGGCCCCCGGGATTCGGGGCCTCCCCGTCCACGGGCCGGGCACCGCGAGGAGGCGCGGGGCCGGGCCGTACGAGGCGTCTCGGGTGCTGCCACCGGGGGCGGTCGAAGGCCGGCGGGACGGGGTCTCCCGGACGAGGAGAGCGCCCGGAGGCCGGGCCGGGGTGGGGTCCCGGCCTGGTGGGTGGGGGGGACTGCGGGAGTCTGCGGGGCGGGCGCCGAGGGTGCGCCGGACGTCGTGGAACCGGGTCAAAGGGCCGGTCACGATCTTGCCCGCAGCGGTCGGCGGCGGGCAAGAGCATTTGAGGCACTTCTGAGGTAGCCGAGGTCAATGGCCATTACCTTCGGTTACCCACGGCGTGCGGCACCCCGGGTGCGAGGGCTCTTCGCCCGCACCCGGGGTGCCGTCCCGGACCGCTCCGGACTACTCGGCGGCGCCGCTCTTCTCATCGGTGCCCTCTGTGCCCTCTCCGTCTTCGGCCTCGCTCGGCGACGGGCTGGGCAGGGTCGGCGGAGGTCCCGCCTTGCGGGCCGCGGCCTTGGTGAAGCCGATGTCCTGGAGGCGGGGGGTGGCGAAACCGAAGGCTCCCGCGTTGAGGACGGTCGGCCGGACCGCGACCAGCTCGGGCCGCTGATAGAGGGGAATCGAACCGGCCGCGGCCCAGATCCTGGCGTCCGCCCTGCGTACCAGGTCACGGGCCTCGGCCTGGTCCAGCTCGGCGGCGGCCTGGTCGAAGAGCTGGTCGATGTAGTCGGTACCGACCCGGGTGTAATTCTGTTCCACCAGCAGGGAGCCGTCGCTTGCGGGTTCCGGCTTGGCGTAGATCGGGCGGGCGTCGGTCGCCGGGTAGGCGGTGGCGGGCCAGGAGTACAGCGCCAGATCGTACTGGCCGGAGGCGATGTGGTCCTTGAAGTAGCTCTCGTCGGCGACCTTGGTGATCCGGGTCCGGACGCCGATCCGGTCCAGCATCCTGGAGATCTTCTCGCCCACGGAGCGCAGGGACTCCGATCCCGGCCCGGAGGGCAGGACGAAACGCAGGGTGAGCGGCTTGCCGTCCTTGCCGAGACGGCCGCCGGCGGCGACCGGGGCGGCGGTGCCCGCCGGGGCGTAGGCGCCGGTCACCCCCCGCCCGGACTCCTCCTTGTCGGCCTGGGCGCCCTTCTCCTCCCCGGCGCTCCGGGCGGCGTCCGCGTCGGCGGCCAGCCCCGCCCGGCGCTGGAGGGACAGGTCCTCGAAGGTGACGGGGGCCGGGGCGAGGACCCGGGTCCCACCGCCCGCCTTCTCGTCGCCGACGATGTAGAGACCCTCCTGGGAGGGGGTGTCCCGCCCGTGATGGGCCGGGATCGTGGCATCCGCCGCCCGGGCGCCGCGCGCGGTGTTCTTCCCGTCGGACTCGGCCTCGTCGGAGGGAGAGGCGGCCGGTGACCCGCTGGGCCCGGCATTCGCCGGTGCGGGCTTCTTCAGCGCTCCCCCGGGTGTCCAGCCCGCGTCGGCGAGCAGCGCCTGCGCCTCCTGGGTGTTCTGTTCGCCGAGCGCGCCGCTGTTGTCCGTGTAGGCGCGCTGCCCCTTCAGGGCGAGATGGCTGCCGGGCGGGTCGGCCGGCAGCCCGAGCGGCCGCAGGACGGTCTCGGCCAGTTCCCGGCGGTCGAGGGCGCGGGCGATGGCCCGGCGTACCCGGTCGTCGGCGAGGGGCCCCGACTCCCCGTTGAGCGCGAGCTGGGTATAGGCGGGTTCGAGGGTCCTGCGGACCGCGAATCCGCGCAGGCCGGCCTGTTCGACGGCGTACGCCTTGATCGCTTCGGCGGTCTTCTCCCGGGTGGCCTGGGCGACCTCGGCCGCCTCCTCGTCGGAGCCGTTGGCGAGGGCCCAGAGCCGGAGGGCCTTGCCGGGGGTGAGCGCGGTCTGGGGGCCGTGGCCCGGCTGCTGCCCCCCGGTCGCCTTGTTGCGTACGGCGAGGGCGATCCGGTCGGCGACGCTCCGGTCGATCTCGGCGATGTCCACCTTGCCCGCGGCCAGCGCCGCGGCCCGCTCGTCCCGCGGTACGGCGGTCAGGACCATGGCGTCCAGCTTGGTCTGCTCGCCCCACCAGCGGGGGTTGCGCACCAGGGTGACGTCCTTCTTCTTCCGGTCGATCGCGCCGATCCGGAACGGTCCCGCGGTGGCCTTGAGGGCGTTGCGGGCGCCGTCGTTGAACGCCTTGGGGGCACCGGTGACGTCCTTGGGGTACAGCGGTGTGAAGAGGGACTGCCAGTCGGCGTAGGGCTTCTTGAAGGTGATCCTCACCTCCAGGTCGTTGGCGCCCTTCTGGATCTCCTCGATGCGGTCGTATCCGGCGTTGCGCGCGGTCCAGAACGCGGTGTTCCGTCCGCTGAGCGCCTGCCACTGGGAGACGAAGTCCGCGGCACCGATCTCCCGGCCGTCGCTCCACACGGCCTTCTGGTTGAGCTTGTAGAGCACGACCTGCTTGGGCTCGCGCTCGACGACCTCCGCGGACTCCACATAGTCGGGGTTGCGCTGCGGGCGGCCGTTGGCGTCGAGGGTGAACAGTGCCGGCAGAACGGCCTGGGCGATCCGGGCGGTGGTGGTGTCCGCGTCGGCCTGGAAGGCGTTGAGGGTCGTCGGCAGGGTGTCGACGGCCCAGCGCAGGGTCCCGCCCTCGCCCACCTGCGTCCGCTCGGTCACCGCGATGTCCTGCTTGGTGGCCCGGCCCGTGAGCTCGGCCTCGTCGGTACCGCAGCCCGCGAGGGCGGGGACCGCCAGCGCTCCGCCGGTGAGCAGCGCGACGGAGCGGAGTGTCCGGGATCGGAAGGTCCGGGGGATCCGGTCCTGGGCCATGGGTCCACCTCTTCGTCCTGAGGGTTCCGCGGTCGTACAGATGCGGAGGATGAGGAAATCTTTCGATGATCACACCGATTCCGGACCACTGAAGTGGACGAACCCCGGAGGGTGGCGCCGACACGGCGCGATCCGGGCCGAAGGTCACCCGGGCAGACCAGCGGAAGGCCCATGAAAGCCGCTGATCGGTAGGAAATACCGAAAATGGAAGGAGTGAGAATCGGACAACCGGAGGCTCGCTCGCCACTCCTGCGCGGGAAGTCGCGGCACATCCCTTCACAACCGGGGATGTGACGCGCAACACTCGCAGGCGCATGAGCGACGCCACCGCACCCCGCGGAAGTGAGGGCACGTCATGTCCCAGCAGGAAGACCTGACCACGATGCAGCGCCGCCTCGACGACCTGGTCCAGCGGGTCGAGGAGCTGGAGCGCACCGTCGGCCGACTCGGCGGCACGGCCGGGAGGCCCCGTGGCGCCGGCCCCGGAACGGGGGCCGGGAACCGTCCCGGGGAGCGTGAGGACCTCGTCACCATCCCGGATGTGCCGTACAACGACGCGCTGTGGACGGACTCCGACGACGAGGGGCTGGGCGTCCGAGACCGGCACGCTCCCTAGGAGACCTTCGTTGGCCACTGGTACCGAACCACCACATGTCCAGACGAGCGGGTCGTCGGGCCCGGCGCCCGGCGCGCGTACGGGGGTGCACGGCCCGACGCGCGCCGCCATCGCCCCCCGCCATCTGCGGACGGACCGCTGGTGGCTCTCGCCCGCGCTCACCGCGGCCGGGCTGCTCGCCTTCGTCGCCTACTCCACCTGGCGGGCCTTCGCCAATGCCGACTACTACGCGGCCCCCTATGTGTCCCCCTTCTACTCGCCCTGTCTGGCGGAGAACTGCGTCCCGATGAAGGGCGGGCCCGAGTGGGGCCTCGTCGGCAGCTGGTGGGGCCTGTCGCCCGCCCTGCTGATCCTGATCTTCCCGCTGGGCTTCCGGCTGACCTGCTACTACTACCGCAAGGCGTACTACCGGGGATTCTGGGCGTCGCCCCCGGCCTGCGCGGTCGCCGAACCCCACCGCAAGTACACCGGTGAGACCCGCTTCCCGCTGATCCTCCAGAACATCCACCGGTACTTCTTCTATCTGGCGATCGCCGTCGCCGTGATCCTCAGCTACGACACCGTGCTCGCCTTCCGGGACGAGGACTACGACTGGGGCCATATGGGTCTCGGCACTCTCGTCTTCCTGGTCAACATCGTGTTGATCTGGGCGTACACCCTGTCCTGTCATTCCTGTCGGCACATCGTCGGCGGGCGGCTCAAACACTTCTCGAAGCATCCCGTGCGCTACCGCCTGTGGGGCTGGGTGGGCAGGCTGAACGAGCGCCACATGCTGCTGGCGTGGGCATCGCTGATCAGCGTCGCGGCCGCCGACTTCTACGTCTATCTGGTCGCCTCCGGTGCCTTCGACGATCCGAGGTTCTTCTGACATGACGCAACTCGAACGCCAGCAGTGGGACGTCGTGGTCATCGGAGCGGGGGGCGCCGGGCTGCGCGCCGCTATCGAGGCCCGGGAGCAGGGCGCCCGGACCGCCGTGATCTGCAAGTCGCTCTTCGGCAAGGCCCATACCGTGATGGCGGAGGGCGGCATCGCCGCCTCGATGGGCAATGTGAACGCCGGGGACAACTGGCAGGTCCACTTCCGGGACACCATGCGCGGCGGGAAGTTCCTCAACCAGTGGCGGATGGCCGAACTCCACGCCCAGGAGGCACCGGCCCGGGTCTGGGAGCTGGAGACCTGGGGCGCGCTTTTCGACCGCACCCCCGACGGCCGGATCTCCCAGCGGAACTTCGGCGGCCATGAGTACCCCCGGCTGGCCCATGTCGGCGACCGGACGGGCCTGGAGCTGATCCGCACCCTCCAGCAGAAGATCGTCGCGCTCCAGCAGGAGGACGAGGCCGCCACCGGCGACCACGAATCACGCCTGAAGATCTTCCAGGAGTGCACGGTCACCCGGGTGATCAAGGACGGCGACCGGGTCGCGGGGGTCTTCTGCTACGAACGCGAGTCGGGCCGGTTCTTCGTGGTCGAGGCCCCCTCGGTCGTCCTCGCCACCGGCGGTATCGGCAAATCCTTCAAGGTCACCTCCAACTCCTGGGAGTACACCGGCGACGGACACGCCCTCGCCCTGCTCGCGGGCGCTCCGCTGCTCAATATGGAGTTCGTCCAGTTCCATCCCACGGGGATGGTCTGGCCGCCCTCGGTGAAGGGCATCCTCGTCACGGAGTCCGTACGCGGCGACGGGGGCGTCCTGCGCAACTCCGAGGGCGAACGCTTCATGTTCGAGTACATTCCCGAGGTCTTCAAGGAGAAGTACGCGGAGACGGCGGAGGAGGGCGACCGCTGGTACGAAGACCCGGACAACAACCGGCGCCCGCCCGAACTCCTCCCCCGCGACGAGGTCGCCCGGGCCATCAACTCCGAGGTCAAGGCGGGCCGCGGCTCCCCCGCCGGCGGCGTCTTCCTCGACGTCTCCACCCGGATGCCCGCCGAGGTCGTCCGGCGCCGGCTGCCGTCGATGTACCACCAGTTCAAGGAGCTGGCGGATGTCGACATCACCGCCGAACCGATGGAGGTCGGCCCCACCTGCCACTATGTGATGGGCGGGGTCGCGGTCGACTCCGACACCGCCGCGGCGGTGGGGGTGCCCGGTCTGTTCGCGGCGGGTGAGGTCGCGGGCGGGATGCACGGCTCCAACCGGCTCGGCGGCAACTCCCTCTCCGATCTGCTCGTCTTCGGCCGCCGCGCCGGGCTCCACGCGGCCCTGCACGCCCTGGAGGCCGGCCCCCGGCCCGCGGTGGACGACACGCTGCTCGACGCCGCCGCCGCGGAGGCGCTGCGCCCCTTCAGCTCCTCCGGCACCCCGGACGGCGGGCCGCCGGAGAATCCGTACACCCTCCATCAGGAACTCCAGCAGGCCATGAACGACCTCGTCGGCATCATCCGCCGGGAGGGCGAGATGCGGCAGGCGCTGAAGAAGCTGGCGGAGCTGCGGGAGCGCGCGGCACGGGCCGGAGTGGAGGGCCACCGGCAGTTCAACCCCGGCTGGCACCTCGCCCTCGATCTGCGGAACATGCTCCTGGTCAGCGAGTGCGTCGCCCGTGCCGCCCTGGAGCGCACCGAGAGCCGCGGCGGCCATACCCGGGAGGACCGCCCCGCGATGGAGCGGGAATGGCGCCGGGTCAATCTGCTCTGCCGGCTGGCCGACCCCGCCGGGGCGGACCAGGACGGCGGGCGGATCGCCCTCGAACGGACCACGACCGACCCCATCCGACCCGACCTGCTCGCCCTGTTCGAGAAGGAGGAGCTGGTCAAGTACCTCACCGAAGAGGAGCTCCACGAGTGAGTGCGTACCAGGCCAGTTTCCGGGTGTGGCGCGGCGACCAGGACGGCGGAGAACTGAGGGACTACTCCGTGGAGGTCCACGACGGCGAGGTCGTCCTGGACATCATCCACCGACTCCAGGCCACCCAGGCGTCCGATCTCGCGGTCCGCTGGAACTGCAAGGCCGGGAAGTGCGGCTCGTGCAGTGCGGAGATCAACGGCCGCCCCCGGCTGATGTGCATGACCCGGATGTCCGTCTTCTCGCGCGAGGAGACGATCACGGTGACACCCCTGCGGGCCTTCCCCGTCATGCGCGATCTCGTGACCGATGTGTCCTTCAACTACACCAAGGCGCGGGAGGTGCCGTCCTTCGTCCCGCCGCGGGGAGTGGCCCCGGGCGAGTACCGGATGCAGCAGATCGATGTGGAGAGGTCCCAGGAGTTCCGTAAATGCATCGAGTGCTTCCTGTGCCAGGACACCTGCCATGTGGTCCGTGACCACGAGGAGAACAAACCGGCCTTCGCCGGTCCGCGATTCCTGATGCGGGTGGCCGAACTGGACATGCATCCCCTGGACTCGGCGGCCGAGGCGGGCCTCGACCGGAAGAAGGACGCCCAGGACGAGCACGGCCTCGGCTACTGCAACATCACCAAGTGCTGTACCGAGGTATGCCCCGAAGGGATCAAGATCACGGACAATGCGCTGATCCCCCTGAAGGAACGCGCGGTCGACCGCAAATACGACCCCCTCGTATGGCTCGGCAACAAGATCAGGCGCCGGGAGGACGGCTGACGACCATGCCGGTCGTGGGGGGGGGGGGGGGGCCCCACCCCCCCCACCCCACCGCCCCCCCCCCCCACCCCACCACCAGAAGAAGAGATGTTAAAAAGAAGGAGGTT
>NZ_JBHYZV010000053.1:34511-56685 GCF_042753905.1 Streptomyces sp. NPDC059248
CCGCCCCCCACCACCTCCCCCCCCTGTCTTTCTGCTTCCAATCGGCTGCGCGGGCGGGGGAGCGGGACCCGGCGGGGGGGGGGGGGGGGGGGCGGCCCCCCCCCCCCCCCACGACCGGCATCCGCCCGCCACTCCACCGCTCCGTCTCACTGTGCAGTTGTCAACGTGCGGTCGTGCCGCGCGGACTCCGGCCGGTTCGCCGCCGCCCCGCCCGTCCGCGTACCGAATATATGTCCACGGTTACTCAGCGTGACACATCGATTTTCGCGTACCGCCGGGTCGCGAGGCCGAATATCGGGACATAACCTCCCCATGTGATGCGAATGTCAGCGGGGCTGGCCACCGCCGTCCTGCTGACGGCCTGGTGGTCCGGCACGCCCGCCGCCCCGCCCGGGGCGGCGGTGGCGTTCTCCCCGTCGGCGGGGAGTACCGTGGCGGCCCTCCCCGCCGACGACCCCGTCACGCTCTCCCGCGACAGCCCGATCACCGATCGGGTCGACGCGCTCGACGGCCGCCGCGACGACGTCGTCCGGGCACTCGACCGGCTCTACGACGACCAGCGGCTCCAGCTCTTCGTCGTCTATGTCCGGGACTTCTCCGGCCGGACCGCGCAGGAGTGGGCCGACGCCACCGCCCGCCGCAACGGGCTCGGCACCGATGACGTGCTCCTAGCCGTCGCCACCCATGACCGCCAGTTCGCCTACTGGGCGCCCGCGACCTCCCGGCTCACGGACGCTCAGCTGGCCGACGTCGCCCGGACCGCCGTCGTACCCCCGCTACGGCAGAACGACTGGGCGGGCGCCGCCGTCGGTGCCGCGGACGGATACGCGGCGACGCTCTCGGGCCGCGCCGTACCCACGCCCGCGATCACCCCCGGTGACCCCGATCCCGGTGCCGGCACCGCCACCGGTACCGGCGCCGCCGATCTGGTGATCCCGGTGGGGGTGGCGGTCGCCGTGGTCGGAACCGCCGCCTATGCCGCCGTACGCCGCCGGCGCCGTACCGCGACCCGTACCACTCCTCAAGGCGGCCGGGCGGGCTGGAGCAGCGGCCCGGAATCCGCGCCCGGGGAGTCGACGGCCGAGCTGGACGCCCGGGCGCGACAGGCACTCGTCGACGTCGACGACGCGCTCCGCACCAGCCAGGAAGAGCTGGGCTTCGCCACCGCGCAGTTCGGCGACGAGGCGGCGCGGCCCTTCCTCGAAGCGGTCGCGTACGCCCGGGACGAACTGACCACCGCGTTCCGGGTGCGGCAGCGGCTTGACGACGCCCACCCCGAGGACGACACGACCCGGCGCCGGATGCTGGCGGAGATCCTGGCCCGCTGTCAGGACGCCGACCGGCGCCTGGACGCCGAGTCGGCGGACTTCGACCGGCTGCGCGATCTGGAACGCAACGCACCGCAGGCGCTGACCGCCGTGCAGGAACGTTTCACCGAATTGAACGGGCGGATCATCTCGACCGAGGCCGCCCTGGCGGTGATGCGGGAGCGGTACGCGGCCTCGGCCTCCGATCCCGTCGCGGGCGACGCGGCCGGGGCGAGGGACCGGCTGGTGTTCGCCAAGACCGCCGTCGACCGGGCCCGTACCGCACTCGACGACACCGAGAACGCCGCGGCCGCCGTACAGATCCGGGCCGCGGAGGGCGCGCTGGCGCAGACGGACCGGCTGACCGAGGCCGTGGACCGGCGGGCCCGCGAGCTGGCGGAGGCCGTCGGCGCGCTGCCCGGCGCGCTCACGGAGACCGACAGCGATCTGGCGGAGGCGCGCGGAATGCTCTCGGGGACCGCGCCCGGGGAGTCGACGGCCGGGCTGCGGGGCCGGATCGCCCGCGCCGAGACCGTGGCGGCCGACGTACGCCGGGAGATGGAGGGGCGCTACGACCCGATCGACGCGCTGCGGCGGCTGGAGGAGGCGGACGCGGCGCTGGACGAGGCGCTGACGGGGGCCCGGGTGGACGAGGAGGAGGCGCGGCGGGCCCGTACCCTGCTCGGCCAGGCCACGCTGGGCGCGCGGGCGGCCGTCGGCGCCGCGGCCGACTACATCGCCACGCACCGCGGCGCGGTGGGCAGCCGGGCGCGGACCCGGCTCGCCGAGGCGCAGCGGCGGCTGGAGCTGTCGGAGCGACTCGCGACGGGGGCGGCCGGACCGGCCGAGGAGGAGGCAGGGGAAGGGGAGGCGTCGCCGGCGGTGAGCGGGGCGGATGGGAACGGCGGCACGGTGACGGGCGGTGAGGGACGGCGGAACGCGCGGGCCGCACTCGCCGAGGCGCAGCGGGCCGACGCGCTGGCGCGGGAGGCCCAGCGGCTGGCCGAGGAGGACGTCCGCGGGTTCGGGAACCCGTTCGGGCCGGGCGGTGCATCCCAGGCGGGAAGCGCGGGGGGTGGTCTCGGCGGAGCGGTGCTCGGCGGGATCGTGCTCGGCGGACTGTTCGGCGGGGGAGGTCGCCGTGGTTCGGGTGGTGGCGGATTCGGCGGGTTCGGGTCCGGATCCGGGTACGGGGGTTTCGGCGGTGGATTCGAGGGGCGGCCGGGCAGTTTCGGCGGCGGGGGTACGCGCGGTCGGATGGGTGGTGGTCGTTTCTGACGGATCCACGGATCCGGGGGTGTTCCGGTTCCCTCCGGCCGCCCCTTCAGCTCCTTTCTTGCCTTCTTTGCCTTCCGTCCCTTTTGGCTCCGACGGGCCCTTCGGTCCTGACTAGGAGAGGTGCCATGACCAAGCAGACCATCCTGGGCCGGGTGACCCAGCTGGCCAAGGCCAATATCAACGCCCTGCTCGACCAGGCCGAGGATCCCGAGAAGATGCTCGACCAGCTGATCAGGGACTATGCGAACAACATCAGCGACGCGGAGCAGGCCATCGCGGGCACCATCGGCAATCTGCGGTTGATGGAGCAGGACCATCAGGAGGATGTGGCGGCGGCGCGGCAGTGGGGCGAGAAGGCGCTGGCCGCCAGCGGGAAGGCGGACGAGTTGCGGTCGTCGGGGCAGGATGCCGAGGCGGACCGGTTCGACGGTCTGGCCAGGGTGGCCCTTCAGCGTCAGCTCCAGTCCGAGAAGGAGGCGACGACGGCCGAGCCGGTGATCGCCTCCCAGTCGGAGGTGGTGGAGAAGCTGAAGTCCGGGCTCGATCGGATGAAGGGCAAGTTCTCCCAGCTCCAGGCGAAACGGGACGAGCTGGTGGCCCGTTCACGGACCGCCGACGCGCAGAACAGGATGCTGGACGCGGTGAAGAGCATCGACGTCCTGGATCCGGCGAGCGATCTGGGCCGCTTCGAGGACAAGGTCCGCCGGGAGGAGGCCAGGGCGCTGGGCAAGCAGGAGCTGGCCGCCTCGTCCCTGGACTCCCAGTTCGAGCAGCTCGACGGGCTCGGCGACACGGCGGAGGTGGAGGCGCGACTGGCCGCGCTGAAGGCGGGCTCCTGAGGACCGCCCGGTCAGAACATGCTCAGCAACTGGTCCACGGTGGGTTCGGCGGTGCCCCGGCCCGGGAGGGCGAGTTCGAACCAGACGGTCTTGCCCCGGGGCGTGCGGCGGGAGCCCCAGGCCGCGCTCAGCAGGCCGACGAGTTGGAGGCCGCGGCCGCCTTCGTCGGTGTCCCGGGCCCGGCGGCGACGGGGCTGGACCAGTCCCGCGTCCCAGACCTCGCACACCAGGGTGCGGTCGCAGAGCAGCCTCAGCCGTGTCTCGCCCTCGCCGTACCGAAGGGCGTTGGTGACCAGCTCGCTGACCAGCAGTTCCACGGTGTCGACCAGGGGTTCGAGGCCCCAGGCGGTCAGCCGGCCGCGGGCCAGCTCCCGGGCCCGTCCCACCGAACGGGGTTCGCGGGGCAGTTGCCAGTCGCCGACGGCATCGGCCGGCAGTCCCTGGATCCGGGCCATGAGCAGGGCGATGTCGTCCTCGCCGTGGCGGGTGTCGAGGGTGTTGAGTACGTGGTCGCAGACGTCCTCCAGCGACCGGGGCGCGGGTACTCGGGGCGGTCGTGCGGGGGGCTGGTGGCCGGGTCCCGGGACGGCGGGGGTGGGGAGGCCGACGGAGGCGGGAGGCCCGGTGGGGCCGGTGGGGCCGGGACGGGCGGTCGGTCCTGCGAGGAGAGTGGGGGAGGTGAGGGCGGAGCGGAAGGCGCTCAGGCCCTCGTCGAGCTGGTGTTCACGGGATTCGACGAGCCCGTCGGTGTAGAGGGCGAGCAGGGCGCCCTCCGGCAGTTCGACCTCGACCTCCTCGAAGGGTTCGCCGCCGACACCGAGGGGCAGGCCCGGGGGTACGTCGAGCAGCAGCGCCTCCTCGCCCGGTTCGAGGAGGACGGGGGGCAGATGGCCCGCGTTGGCGAACGTACAGCGGCGGGTGACCGGGTCGTAGACGGCGTAGACACAGGTCGCCAGATAGACCTCGGCGAGATCGGCCTCACGGGATTTATGGGCCGCGCGGGTGCCCTGCTGGGTGCCGCTGGGGCCGCCGAGACCGCGGGCGATCTCGTCGAGGGCGGAGAGGACCTCGGCGGGTTCGAGGTCGAGCAGGGCCAGGGTGCGTACGGCGGTGCGCAGCTCGCCCATCGCGACGGCGGCGCGCAGTCCCCGGCCCATGACATCGCCGATGACGAGGGCGGTGCGGTGGCCGGGCAGTTCGATGACGTCGAACCAGTCGCCGCCGACCTCGGTGGCGGTGTTGCCGGGCAGATAGCGACAGGCGATGTCGAGCCCGGCCGCCTCGGGGTCGCCCGGGGGCAGCAGGCTGCGCTGGAGGATGAGGGCCCGCTCGTGTTCCCGGCGGTAGAGGCGGGCGTTGTCGATACAGACGGCGGCGCGGGCGGCGAGTTCACCGGCGAGTGCCCGGTCCCGTTCGCCGAAGGGCTCACTGCCCTTGGTCCGGGAGAACTGGACGAGTCCCACGACGGAGTCGTGCGCCACCATGGGGACGGCGAGGGTGGACCGGACGAGGCTGCCGTCCGTGGCGGGGATGTGCTGCACCCGCGCGGTGCGCAGGGCCGTGGCGCAGGGCGAGTTGGCGCCGTAGCGGTGGACCTCGCCGACGGTGGTGGGGGCGGGGCCACGGGTGCCGCAGCCCGGGGTGGTGATCAGCGGGGCGTCGGAGACGGCGCTGGCGAAGGCGACGCGGCGCAGTTCGGCGCTGCCGCCGCAGCCGTCGGCCCCGGGGGCGTCCCAGGGGCCAGGGGCCTCGTCGTCACCGGTGAGCAGGGCCTGGTAGAGGTCGACGGACGCGAGGTCGCAGAAGCCGGGGACGGCGACGTCGAGCAGTTCACGGGCGGTGGTCTCGAGATCGAGGGAGTTGCCGATCCGGGCGCTCGCCTCGTTGAGGAGGGCCAGGTTGCGGCGCGCGCTGGCCGCTTCGCGGGCGGCCACGTGGCGGCGGGTGACATCGGTGCCGATCCCGGCCACGCCGATGGTCCGGCCGGTGCCGCTGTGGACCCGGTAGAGGTTGATCGACCAGTGCCGTCGTTCGGCGCTGCGCGGTGGCGCGCCCACGAGCTGGAGGTCGATGGCGGGCTCCCCGGTCTCCAGGACCCGGCGCAGGGACGCGGTCATCCGGTCGGCCTCGGACCGCGAGAGATAGTCGTGGACGGTACGGCCGCGATGGTCCTCGACGGAGCCGCCGAAGACGGTGGCGAAGCGCTGGTTGGCGCGCTGGACCCGCAGATCGGTACCGAAGAGGAGAAACCCGAACGGTGATTGGCCGAAAATCGCCTCGGAGGCGGCGAGATCGGTCTCTATTCGCCGCAGCGCCCGGACATCGACGACGATACAGAGCGCCGCCCGCTCGCCGGTCTCGGTCTCGGTGGGCATGAGATAGACCTCGGCGAGACCGTTCACCCGGTCGCCGCCGGGGGCCCGGAAGGGCACCAGGCCCGTCCATTCCTTGCCGTCGAGGATCTCCTTGACGTGCCGGTGGCCGCGCGGACGCAGCTCGGGCGGCAGGAAGATCTCGATCGGGTCCCGGCCCCTGACCTCGGACGCCGTCAGCCCGAAGAGGTCGGCGGCCCGGTGACTCCACTGGTCCACCAGGCCGTCGGGACCTATCGAGAAGGAGGCGACCCTGATGTAGTCGTAGATCGAGCCAGGCGGGCTGCTCTGCCACACGACATCGCCCGACGTCCCAGATATCTCGCTCACGCGACCGTCCCCTCCAGCTCACCGCACCGGACCGGCCATGACCGCAGTATTCAGCACTACGGCTCCGACGCACACGGCGTTCACGATCACAGCACGGTCTCGTTCATTTTGCGCCGTCCGGACCGTGATCGTTGTCCCTTCACACTTTTAACCAGTGAGAGACAGCTCGAACCACACAGTCTTGCCCGTCAGACCACGTCTCGTCCCCCAGCGACGGGCATTTCCGGCAACCAGCTGAAGTCCCCGCCCGGTCTCGTCGTCCGGCGCCGCCGTCCGCGCGACCGGTGGATCGGGCAAGGGGTCGGAGACCTCGACGAGCAGGGAAGGGGCGCTCTCGTCGGGTTCGGGGCGGCTCAGCCGGACGCCGATCGGGCCGGAGGCGTAGCGCAGGGAGTTGGTGACCAACTCGCTCACCAGGAGGACCGTCACATCGCAGACACCGTGGTCGAGTCCCCAGTGGCGCAAGGTGTCCCGGACGGCGTGACGGGCGGAGCGTACGGCGTCGGGTTCGGCGGGGAAGGTCCATTCGGCGCACGCGCCGTCGATGTCGATCACGCCGCTCACTTCCTGGACCAGCAGCAGATCCGCGTCCCACGAGGGTGGCTAACCACCACATACCCGAATTGCTCCGGGAGATATCCCTTTCATCAGGTTTGGTGGTTATTTGGGGGCGGATTGCCGCATCCTTGACGCGAACGGCCCAGCGGCCGGGGACCCGGAGACCCGGAGACCCGATACGAGCCCCCGGGCGGGCGGTGCGGGCTCAGCCGCTCGGCGTCTCCGCCCGTCCCGCCTCGGCCCGAAGCCGCCGTGCGACCTCGGCGACGGCGGGGCGGTCCTGGTCCAGCCAGTCCACGGAATCGGTCTCGTCGGGGCCGAGCCAGCGCAGATCGTCGTGGTCCTCCAGCGGAAGCGGCTCTCCCGAGAGCAGCCTCACGGTCCACACCTGGAGCACATACCCCTTCTTGAGGGGCCATTCGCCGGGGATACGGTCCAGCGGCTCGGCCTCCACGCCCAGTTCCTCGCGCAACTCGCGCACCAAGGCGTCTTCCGGGGTCTCGCCGGGCTCCGTCTTCCCGCCGGGCAGCTCCCAGCGCCCGGCCACTTCCTCGGGGGCGCTGCGGCGCGCGGCCAGCAGACGCCCCCGGTCGCACAGCGCCCCCGCCACGACCACCCGGTCACGATCACGTTCCGTCATGCGCGGGAGCGTACCCCTGCCCGGATCAGTGTGCCGAGCCCTCCACCTGCTCCACCGAATAGAGCTGGTGGTGCCCCTTGGCATCGAGTGTGTCCGCCATCCGACGTGCCTCGTCCTCGGTGGCGTACCGTCCGACCCGATAGCGGTTGCCGTTGTCGTCCTGGCGTATGACGAGCCAGGAAAGCGCGGCGTTGCCGTCGCTCATCGCACCCCTCCCCCGGTGGGTCCGCAGTACTGAGAAGTTCGGGAAGATCGCCGGGAAACCGCATTATGCATATGCCGGAGCCTACGCCTGACCTTCACTCAGAGCATGCGGTTTAACACAAAGAGATAGGAAAGAGGTCCCTCCCCGCTCCTCGCGGCCGGCTCGCCGGGCGCGCCCGGCGGCACCACCGACGGCTCCCGGCCGTATCCCCGACGATACCGAGAGACGGCGTCCCGCCGTCGGCCGTTCCGCTCTCTCACCGCACGGGAAGCCGGTACGCGACCCGGAAACGATCCGCCGGTACGACAATATCCGCGGTTTCCACAGGGCGGCCCGACGCAAAGTAGGTCCGTGCCACCACCATGACGACATGACCCGGCACACCCCCCAGCGTCAGCAGCTCCTCGGCAAGTCCCGGACGGGCGCCGACCTCCTCGCTCACGTTGTCGACGACGATGTCGATCGCGGCCATCCGCTCGACCACACCGCAGCCCCCGAGCGGGCCCTCCTCCGGCAGCATCACAGGGGTGCGGCCGGTGACGTCCAGGGGCTCCCAGGAGGTGGAGAGCATCATCGCCTCCCCGTTCTCACGGAAGACGTAGCGGGTCCGCATCACCCGCGCTCCGACGGGGACGCCGAGCCGGGCCGCGGTGTCGACGTCCGCCCTCTCCTGCTCGCTCCGGGACTCCCAGGTCCCCTGGACCCCGTCGACCGCCTGCTCCTGCCGGAAGGGGTTGGCGCCCGCGGGCGGCCGGAAGCCGGAGCGGGCGATCCGGCGGGGCACGGGCCGCTCCCGGACATAGGTGCCCGAGCCGGACCGGCCCTCCACGAGCCCCTCCGCCATCAGCACCTTGCGGGCCTCCAGGGCGACGGTGTCGGAGACGCCGTACTCCGTACGGATCCGGGCCTGGGAGGGGAGGCGGGTGTGCGGCGGCAGCGTACCGTCGACGATCTTCCTGCGGAGGTCGCTCGCCACCCGAAGGTAGGCCGGCTGCTCACCGATGACCACGGACCACTCCCAACCACGCCCGACCGCACCCTGCCCATCGACAGATCGCAACAGCGTCGCAACGGTGGGTTGTCGGCCGCAACCACGGGCCAAAGCCTTACTACTGGTGAGAAGTTATGGAAGGCGGAGCCGGGGATCCACCGTGCCGGAGGGCCTTCTACCGTTTCCCGGCAAAGCATTGACCTTAATGGTCCAGACCAATAACGTCCTGTGCTGCACGACGCCCGTTCACGGAAGAGCCCGGCACCGGTGTGCGCGACGGCGCGCCCGGTACCGCGACTACGTACAGGAATGAGCCCCATGCGTCGAAGAAACCTCGTCAGGACGGCTGTTGCCGCCGCCTCCCTCTCGCTTCTCGCCACGCTCGCGCCCGCTGCCGTGGCGCAGGGCGGCGATGACGACGACGGCCCCTCGTACAAGCGCATCGGCTACTTCACCCAGTGGGGCATCTACGGCCGGGACTTCCAGGTCAAGGACCTGGACACCAGTGGACAGGCCGCCAAGCTGACCCATATCAACTACGCGTTCGGCAATGTCAGCCCCGAGGGCAAGTGCATGATCCAGGGGCCGGCGGGCGAGGCCGACCCCTGGGCCGACTACCAGCGCCCGGTGCCCGCGGCCGACTCGGTGGACGGGGTCGGGGATACCTGGGACCAGAAGCTGGCGGGCAACTTCAACGAGCTGCGGGAGCTGAAGGCCAAGCACCCCGGTCTCAAGGTGCTGATCTCCCTCGGCGGCTGGAGTTGGTCCACGCACTTCTCCAACGCGGTGCTCACGGAGGAGAAGCGCAAGGAGTTCGTCCGTTCCTGCATCGATATCTACGTCAAGGGCAATCTGCCCGTGGACGGCGCGCGCGGCGGCGACGGCGCGGCGGCCGGGGTCTTCGACGGGATCGACCTCGACTGGGAGTGGCCGGGCTCGTCGGGCGAGGACGACACGATCTACCGCCCCGAGGACAAGAAGAACTTCACCGCGGTGGTCCGGGAGTTCCGCAAGCAGCTCGACTCGTACGCCAAGAGCCAGCCGAAGCAGAAGGACGGCAAGCGGAAGCACTACGAGCTGTCCGCCTTCGTACCGACGGCTCCCGCGAAGATCGACGCGGGCTTCGAGGTCCGTAAGCTGATGAAGGACTTCGACTTCGTCAACCTCCAGGGCTACGACTTCCATGTCTCCGGCGAGAAGACCACGGCCCAGCAGTCGGCGCTCTACGCCAAGAACGACTTCAGCGTCGACCAGACCGTGAACGACTGGCTCCGCCGGGGCGCGCCCGCCCACAAGCTGGTCGTGGGCCTGCCGGCGTACGGCCAGGGCTGGACCGGGGTCACGGGTGGCGGCGACGGTATGGGGCAGCCGGCCGACAGGCCCGCACCGGCCACCTACCAGGCCGGGTACGAGGACTACAAGGTGCTGAAGAAGCTGGCGGAGTCCGGCCAGTACAAGGTGTACCGGAAGTACGGCCAGGCGTGGCTGTTCGACGGCAACACCCTGTGGACGTACGACGACCCCACGGTGCTGAAGGCCAAGACCGAGTACATCCGGGACAAGGGCCTGGGCGGCGCGATGTTCTGGTCCCTCGACGGGGACACGGCGGACGGTGAGCTGATGCGGACGGTCGCCCGCGGGCTGCCGCGCCGCTGACGAGACGGGACGCGGACCGGGCAGGGGCCGGGAAGCGTCCTTGGAGGAGACCGGTGTCCGGGGGCTGTCGGTGGCTCTCGGTACCGGTCTCCTCCCCTTTTCAGGCCCCGGCGTCCGACGGGGGCTCGGTCGGCGGGGGCGTGGGCTCGGTCGTCGAGAGCGACAGGAGCCGCCGGACGGACTTCTCGGTACCCGGCTTCATCTTCGTGTCCGCGTCGTACGTGTGCAGCCAGAACGTCTCCTCGTCCCGTGTCTTCGCGGCCCGGTCCCAGAAGGCGCGGGCGGCGTCGAACTCCGCGGCGCGCTTCTTCATCTGAGGCGCCACGGGACCGGTCCACGCCCGGTCCTTCAGCGCGGCGGAAGCCTCCGCGAGGGCGGAGGAGGTGGCCTTGGCCCAGGCCCGGTGGGCGTCGGCGGACTCCGGGAAGTCCTCCAGGGGCAAATGGTCCACCGCGGCCAGCACCTTGTTCTCGGCGGTCAGATAGGCGAGCTGCTCGGGGTTGAGGGACTCGGCGTCCCGGCGGACCGACTTGCTCACCTTCCGGCCGCCCTCGGTGGCCAGGCTGCAGGTGACCCGGCGGTCGCCCTGCTTCCAGCTCTCGCCGGTCGGGGTGTAGAAGAACGCCGACATCGTGCCGGGGACGGCCCAGGCGTCCATCGCGTACGCGCGGTCGATGTCGGCGCACCGGCGCTCGGCGAGGGGGCGCAGGACGTCGTCGCCGGGGAACGAGTCGTACCCCTTGAGCGGGAAACCGCCGGTGACCTCGGCCTCGTGCGGCTCGGCGCAGTCGATCACCTTGACGTCCCACACCTCCTGGCCGTCCTGCCCGCTGCTGCCGGGGAGGTCGTAGCAGTGCCCGGTCCGCAGATCGGCGACCGTCTTGTGCGCGGCCACCTCGTCGACGCCCTCCTCGAACTCCTTCCACATATCGCTCGCCGCTCCGGTGGTGAGGAAGAGCGCGACCAGCAGGGTGGAGACGGTGGACAGCGCGATTCCCGCGATCGCCATGCCCTTGCCGCGCTGCCCCTTGCGCTTGATCTGGCGGAGCGCGATCACCCCGAGGACCAGGCCCAGCGGCGGCATACAGCAGACGATGCCCGAGATGAGGGACGCGATGGAGAAGCCGTTGGTCGAAGGACCGGCGGGCACGGCCGGGTAGCCGGGGAACTGCTGATACGGCTGGTACGCGGGATGCTGACCGGCCGGCGCGGGGTACGCGGCCCCGAACCCGGGCGGCCCGGGCTGTCCGGGCGGCCCGGGCTGTCCCGGCTGTCCCGGCTGTCCCGGCTGCCCGCCCGAAGGCGCCGCCCAGGGGTCGGACGCGCCGGGCTCACCGGCCGGCCCGGGCACGGGACCGGGAGACCCCTCCCCCGGCTGCCGCTCCGGGCCGGGCTGCTGCTGCGATGGGTCCACGGAAGTACTGCTCCTCGTCGGGGATGCGCGCCGGACCCGGTCGGATACCGGCACGGGGCAGGACCAACGGGGGCGGGGAAGGGATGCACGGAAGGCTGAAATCGTACAAACATCCCGGCGCCGGGGATACGGCGGGGCTCGCCCCGCCTCCTCGGCACACGGCCCCGCCTGGCGGCCCGCCCCGGTCTGCCGGAGGATCCTGTCCATGAGCAGCGCCCGCCCCGCCACCACGGTGGTCAACCTCAAGGGCCACCGCGGCGACCCCGCGTACGCCGATGTCGTCTATGTGGGCCGCGCCATGAACCGCGGCGGCTGGCATCTGAAGGGCTCCCCCCTGGCCAGCCCCTTCCGCCCGGGCCCCGACGGCACCCGCGACGACGTGGTCACCGCCTACCGCGCCCACCTGCTGTCCCGCCCCGACCTCCTCGCCCTCCTCCCACCCCTGCGCGGCCGGCGTCTGGGCTGCTGGTGCGTCCCGGAGAAATGCCACGCGGAGGTCGTCGCGGAACTGGCCGACGCGGGCTACGGGGAGGACTGACGGGGCCGGGACCCCGGCACACACCGAACGCTCACCGATCAGTAGCGGTACCGGGCGGCGAGGATGACGATCTCCTTGTCGGTCACCAGGTACACGAGGCGGTGCTCGTCGTCGATCCGTCGCGACCAAGCCCCCGGCAAGTGGTACTTGAGCGGCTCGGGCTTGCCGATTCCCGAGAAGGGATCACGCTTGACGTCCTCGATGAGTTTGTTGATCCGAGCGAGCGTCTTGCGGTCGTTCTTGAGCCAGGATGTGCAGTCCTCCCAGCCCTGGTCCTCGAAGACAAGCCTCACGCGGCGCCCTCACCGGCGTCCGCCGAGTCCGGATCGATCAGCTCACGCTCCGACACATTGATGTGGGACAGGGCGTTCTCGTACGCCTTGAGCAGCCGCCGGGCGTTCGCCGGCGAGCGCAGCAGGTACGAGCCCTCGCGCAGTGCCGCATAGTCCTCGGCCGAGACAAGCACGGCATTGCCGTGCTTCGAGACGATCTCAATGGCCTCGTGATTCTCGTTGACCTTCTTGATCAGCGGAAACAGTTCCTTGCGGGCTTCACTCGCGGTTATGGACATGACCTAACCCTCCGATCAAGTGGTACCTGATAACGTACCACTCCGGCGCCATTCAGGGGACTGAACGACTGGGCCGATCAGCCGTCCCAGCACCGATCCGGCACGGGAGAAAGCTCAACGCCATCCGCCATCCCCACCTCGGTTGTGTACACATGGGACACTCGGTACGCTTGAGCGCATGATGCAGCCGCTGCCCATAGAGTCCATCCGCGATGTGCGTGCTCACCTCGCCGAGGTCGTGGAGCGCGCCGATCGCGACGACGTACCCACAGTGATCACGCGCCGTGGCAAGGAAGTCGCCGCCGTCGTCTCCATCGAGGTACTGCGCAAGTACCAGGAATGGGAAGAGCGCGAGATCAATCGGATCATCGACGAGCGCATGGCCAACCCCGCACCCGGCATCCCGATCGAGGACATCATGAGGGAGACGCTGGCGCGCGGTGAGTGAGTACCGAACCGTCTTCCGCCCCGAGGCGCAGGCCGAACTCCGCAAGATCCCCCGCGACATAGCGCTGCGCATCCTGGCGAAGCTGACCGAGCTGGAGACCGACCCGCTCGGCTTCAACACCACCGCGCTCGTGTCCCAGCCGGACCGCCGACGCCTGCGGGTGGGCGACTACCGCGTCGTCTACACGATCGACAACGGAGAGCTGGTGGTCTGGGTCGTTCACGTGGGACACCGGTCCACCGTGTACGGCGCCTGACGGCCGCCGAAGGCGTCGGACCCGGCGGCAGTCTCGTGGCCCGGGCCTCCCCGAGTCGCTACGGTCGAGCCATGACCGCACTGCCCGACTGGATGCGCCCGCCGCGCGCGGAAGGCTGGTTCGCGGAGGACCTCGACCGCCTCCCCGAGGCACCCCGCCACACCGAGCTGATCGACGGAGCCCTCGTCTTCATGCTGTCGCCCCAGAGGTGGTGGCACGGCCACCTCGTCACCATGCTCACCGTCGCGCTCATGGAGCAGGCTCCGGCCGGCGTGAGAGTCGGACGAGAGATGACCATCAAGCTCGATCAACGCAATCGACCCGAGCCGGATCTGCTGGTGACGACGGCCGACTTCGACGGTGACCGCACCTGGTTCGCACCGGATGAAGTACGACTCGCCGTCGAGGTGGTATCCCCCGAGTCCGCCCACCGGGACCGCACGGTGAAGCTCCACAAGTACGCGGAGGCCGGCATCCCGCACTACTGGCGCATCGAGGACGATGACGGAGCACCCGTCGTCCACGTCTACGAACTCGACGAGCCGACCGCCACCTACGTGCCCGTTGGCATCTTCAGGGGCTCCCTCCACCGTCCGGTGCCCTTCGAGATCGACCTCGACCTGGAGAAGCTCGCCCCGCCCCACCGCGGCTGAGCCGGCACGGGGATGCGGAAGGGGTCGGACTCACCAGAGCCCGACCCCTTCCGGCCCGCGTGCCTGACGAAAGAGCCGGCTTCAGGCAACGAAACGACTACACGTTGAAGCGGAACTCCACCACGTCGCCGTCCTGCATGACGTAGTCCTTGCCCTCCATGCGGGCCTTGCCCTTGGCGCGGGCCTCGGCGACCGAGCCGGTTTCGACCAGGTCGGCGAAGGAGATGACCTCGGCCTTGATGAAGCCCTTCTGGAAGTCGGTGTGGATGACTCCCGCGGCCTCGGGGGCGGTGGCGCCCTTCCTGATGGTCCAGGCGCGGGACTCCTTGGGGCCTGCCGTCAGGTAGGTCTGGAGGCCCAGGGTGTCGAAGCCGACGCGGCTGAGGGTGGCGAGGCCGGGCTCCTCCTGGCCCATGGACTGGAGGAGTTCGAGGGACTCGTCGTCGTCGAGTTCGATCAGCTCGGACTCGATCTTGGCGTTGAGGAAGATCGCCTCGGCGGGGGCGACCAGGGCTCGCTGCTCGTTCTTGAAGTCCTCGTCGGCCAGCTCGTCCTCGTCGACGTTGAAGACGTAGAGGAAGGGCTTGGTGGTCAGCAGGTGCAGCTCGTGCAGGAGGGTGCCCTGCTCGGTGCCCTTGGTGATGCCCTCGGAGAACAGGGTGCGGCCGGCCTCCAGGATCTTCTGGGCCGACTCGACCGCGGCGAGGACCGCCACCTTCTCCTTCTGGAGGCGGGCCTCCTTCGTCAGCCGGGGGATCGCCTTCTCGACGGACTGGAGGTCGGCGAGGATCAGCTCGGTGTTGATGGTCTCGATATCGTCCTTGGGCGAGACCTTGCCGTCGACATGGACGACGTTCTCGTCCTTGAAAGCGCGGATGACCTGGCAGATCGCGTCGGACTCCCGGATGTTCGCCAGGAACTTGTTGCCCAGGCCCTCACCCTCGCTCGCGCCCCGGACGATGCCCGCGATGTCGACGAAGTCGACGGTCGCCGGGAGGACGCGCTGGGAGCCGAAGATCTTCGCCAGCTCGGCGAGCCGGGCGTCCGGGACGCCGACGACGCCCACATTGGGCTCGATGGTGGCGAACGGGTAGTTGGCCGCCAGCACGTCGTTCTTGGTCAGGGCGTTGAACAGGGTCGACTTGCCGACGTTCGGCAGGCCGACGATTCCGATCGTGAGCGACACGGTGACGACTTCCTCGGTGGGTGAGCGGGAGGTGCCGGGCCGGGTCGGGTCTCGGGCGCGGCTGATCCCCCAGTCTACGGTCCGGGGGATTCCGCCCGCGACGAGACCGCCGCCGGTGGCGGGGACCGGGCGTACCGGGGTTTTCGGGACGTCCGGGACCGGACAGATGTCCTGAGGCGGCTGGAGGAGTCGAACTCTTTCCCAAGGTCACCCAAAGGGCGTGTCCTGTCCCCGCTTCGTCCCCCTCCGCGACCTACGTTGTTCGGGTGGAGCAGCCAAGGACGAACCACCCCCAGCGCCGGCAGCGGCCGCAGGCCCCCCTTCCCCAGGGTCCGCTCTCCCCGCAGAGCGCCCTCGCGGACCGTCCCGTCCTGTACGGCGGAGTACGGCCCGCTCCAGCCGCCCGCCGTCCCTCGCCGCTCGGGCAGGCGCTGCGGCGGCTGCCCGCGCCCCGGCTCACCGGGCTGGGGGCCGGGCTGTTCGCCGTGGTCACGATGGTGCTGATCGGGTTCGCCGACTGGCTGCTCCTGGACAGTTCGGCGGTGGTGTACGGGGTCCTCTTCCTGCCGGTCTGCGCCCTGACCGCGCTCTGGGTCCGCGAGGCCGACCTCGTCACCGCCCCGATCAGCGTCCCGATCGCCTTCGCGGCCGGGGTCGTCCCCATCGCGGGCGGCGAGGGCGGTATCGGCGGCCAGGTGATGGCCGTGGTCACGGCCCTCGCCGTGCACGCTGGATGGCTGTACGGCGGCACCCTGGTCGCGGGCGTCATCGCCTCCGTACGCAAGGTGCGGCGGATGGGCCGCCGCAAGCGCAGGACCCGGACGGCCGCGCCCCCGCCGGTCCGCCGCTGAAGCGGCGGGGCTGAAGCGCCGGGGCCGTACGACCGGGGCTGGTCAGGACGTGGGGGACGCCGCCGAGCAGGCCATCGCCGCGCCGACGATGCCCGCGTTGTTCTGGAGCCGCGCCGGGACGATCTCCGCCCTGATGCCCTCGATCAGGGGCAGGAACTTGTCCGCCTTCCGGCTGACCCCGCCGCCGATGACGAACAGCTCGGGCGAGAACAGCATCTCCACATGGGCCAGGTACTTCTGGACCCGCCGCGCCCAGTGGTGCCAGGTGAGGTCCTCGTCCTCCTTGGCCTTGGTGGAGGCGTGGGTCTCGGCGTCCCGCCCGTGCAGCTCCAGATGGCCCAGCTCGGTGTTGGGCACCAGCCGCCCGTCCACGAAGAGGGCCGAGCCGATTCCCGTACCGAAGGTCAGCAGCATCACCGTGCCGGTACGGCCCTTGCCGGCGCCGAAGGTCATCTCGGCGACCCCGGCCGCGTCGGCGTCGTTGAGGAGGGTCACGGCGCTGCCGTTCAGCCGGGAGCTGAGCAGCCGGGCCGCGTCGACGTCGATCCAGCCCCGGTCGACATTGGCGGCGGTACGGGTGATCCCGCCGGTGACGACCCCCGGGTAGGTGATGCCGACGGGCCCGGTCCAGTCGAAGTGCCGGACGACCTCGGCGACGCCGTCCGCGACGGCCTCGGGCGTCGCCGGCTGCGGGGTCAGTACCTTGTGGCGCTCCTGAGCCAGGTCACCACGGTCGAGGTCGACGGGCGCGCCCTTGATGCCGGATCCACCGATGTCCACTCCGAAGACGTTCATGGGCACCACGTTACGGGCACCCACGGGACGTCACCCGGCGGACGCGGAACCGCCCCGGGCGGCCATCAGCTCCGCCGCCTCGGCCCGCAGATCCCGGCGCAGCTCCTTGGGGAGCGAGAAGGTGATGGACTCCTCCGCCGACTTCACCAGTTCGACGTCCTCGAAGCCGCGCTGCGACAGCCACTCCAGCACGCCCTCGACCAGGATGTCGGGCACCGAGGCACCGGAGGTCAGACCGACGGTGGAGACGCCTTCCAGCCAGGCCTCGTCGATCTCCTCGGCGAAGTCGACCAGATGGGCGTCGCGCGCTCCGGCGCCGAGGGCGACCTCGACGAGCCGGACCGAGTTCGAGGAGTTCTTGGAGCCGACGACGATCACCAGGTCGGCGTCGGCGCCCATCTGCTTGACCGCGATCTGGCGGTTCTGGGTGGCGTAGCAGATGTCGTCGCTGGGCGGCGAGATCAGCTGCGGGAACTTCTCCTTCAGCTTGTCGACGGTCTCCATGGTCTCGTCGACGGAGAGGGTGGTCTGGGAGAGCCAGACGACCTTGGATTCGTCGCGGACGGACACATTCGCCACGTCCTCGGGGCCGTCGACCAGGGTGATGTGGTCGGGGGCCTCGCCGGAGGTGCCGATGACCTCCTCGTGGCCCTCGTGGCCGATGAGGAGGATGTCGTAGTCCTCGTTGGCGAACCGGACGGCTTCCTTGTGGACCTTGGTCACCAGGGGGCAGGTCGCGTCGATGGTCGCGAGCCTGCGGCCGGCCGCCTCCTCGTGGACGACGGGGGCGACGCCGTGCGCCGAGAACATCACGATGGAGCCCTCGGGGACCTCCGCCGTGGCGTCGACGAAGATCGCGCCCTTCCGTTCCAGGGTCTGGACGACGTACTTGTTGTGGACGATCTCATGACGGACGTAGATCGGCGCGCCGTACTGCTCGATGGCCTTCTCGACGGCGATCACGGCACGGTCCACGCCCGCGCAGTAGCCACGGGGGGCGGCGAGGAGGACGCGACGGGCTGGAGGCGTAGCAGTCATGCCCCCCATCGTAAGGCGGAGCAGAACAGGCGGGGGATCACCACCGGGGGAAGACTGTTCCCGATCACGACCCACGACCGCGCACGACCGCCGATGGATCGGGGCACGGCGCGGTACGGACGGAGGGCCGATGGCCGGTGCGGAGGTTCCCGAGTCGAGGGCCGGTACGGAGGGGGGCGGTGAGCTGCGGCGGACGCTCGGCTTCCGTGACCTGGTCGTCTACGGTCTTCTCTTCATCGCGCCGATGGCGCCGGTCGGTGTCTACGGAACGCTCGACGCCCGCTCGAACGGCGCGGTCGCGCTCGTCTACGCCGTGGCCACGATCGCGATGGCCTTCACGGCCCTGAGCTACGTCCAGATGGTGCGGGTGGCGCCCCGGGCGGGCTCGGTCTTCACCTATGCCACCAAGGGGCTCGGGCAGGGGCCCGGGTTCATCGCCGGGTGGATGGCGATGCTCGACTATCTGCTGATCCCGGCCGTCGCGTACCTCTTCTCGGGGATCGCGATGGAGGCGCTGGTGCCGTCCGTGGACCGGTGGATCTGGACGGCGATCGCGGTGGTCGTGACGACGGCGCTCAATCTGTGGGGGGTACGGGCGGCGGCCCGGGTCGGTTTCGCGGTCCTCGCCATGGAGATCGTGGTGCTGCTGGTCTTCGTGGTCTCCGCGGTGGTGGTGCTGGTACGGGACGGGGCGCAGCGCGGCTGGCTCTCGCCGATCACGGGGGATGTGTCGTTCTCGTTGACGGCGGTCCTCGGCGCGGTGTCGGTGGCGGTGCTGTCGTATCTCGGTTTCGACGCGATCGCCTCCTTCGCGGAGGAGGTCACCGGCGGTTCGCGGAAGGTGGCACGGGCGGTGCTGTTCTGCCTGGTGCTGGCGGGGGTGCTGTTCTTCGTCCAGACGTATCTGGTGGCGCTGCTGGAGCCGGCGTCGTCGGCCGATCTCGCGCGGGAGCCGGAGAAGCAGGGGTCGGCGTTCTACGACGCGGTGGACGCCTCGGTGGGGACGTGGCTGCACGATCTGATCGCGGTCAGCAAGGCGATCGGCGCGGCGTTCGCGGCGCTGGCGGCGCAGGCGGCGGCGGGGCGGCTGCTCTTCGCGATGGCCCGGGAGCGGCGGCTGCCGCGGGGGCTGGCCCGGACCGACGGGGGCACGCCGCGGGTGGCGCTGCTGGTGGCGGCCGTGATCACGCTGGTCGCCGCGGTGTGGGCGGCGCGCCGGCCGGATGGTCTCGACCATCTGGTGTCGGTGGTCGACATCGGGGCGCTGACGGCGTTCGTCCTGCTGCACGCGAGTGTCGTCGGCTGGTTCGTGGTGCGCCGGATGGAGGGGGAGCCGGACTGGACGCGTCATCTGGTGCTGCCGGTGGTGGGTGCGGTGATCCTGATCGCGGTGATGGTGGAGGCGGCGACATCGGCGCAGGTGGTGGGTGTGGTGTGGCTGGGTGTGGGTCTGGTGGTGCTGGCGGTGCGGTGGGAGCGTCCGGAGGAGCTGTAGGGCGTACGGCTCCGCACGCTCCCGGGTCCGGGGTGTGCGGGACGGGTGGAGTGGGTGGGGCCGGTGGGGCGTACCTCCGTGAGGTCGTGGACGCCCGCTGTCACACCCGGCCGTTACGCTCCCCCGTATGGCTCTCCATACGACTCCGGAAGCTCCCCTGCCGGTGGGTGACGTCTCACGGCTGATCGGGGGCTGGATCGACCGGCTCGGAGCGGTCTGGGTTGAGGGGCAGATCACCCAGATGTCGCGGCGGCCCGGCCAGGGCGTCGTGTTCATGACCCTGCGCGACCCGTCGCACGACATCTCGGTGAGCGTCACCTGCTTCCGGCAGGTCTTCGACTCGGTCGCCGATGTGGTGTCGGAGGGCGCGCGGGTCGTCGTCCACGCCAAGCCGGAGTGGTACGCGCCCCGGGGCCAGCTCTCCCTGCGGGCGGCGGAGATACGGCCGGTGGGCGTGGGCGAGCTGCTGGTCCGGCTGGAGCAGCTGAAGCGGAGCCTCGGCGCCGAGGGGCTCTTCGCGCCGGGCCGGAAGAAGCCGCTGCCGTTTCTGCCGCACCGGGTGGGTCTGGTCTGCGGCCGGGCGTCGGCGGCCGAGCGGGATGTGCTGGAGGTGTCCCGGCGGCGCTGGCCCGCGGTCCGCTTCGAGGTGCGCAATGTGGCCGTGCAGGGGGTGCACGCGGTGCCGCAGGTCGTCGCGGCGGTCAAGGAGCTGGACGAGCACCCCGGGGTCGATGTGATCGTGGTGGCCCGCGGCGGCGGCAGTGTGGAGGATCTGCTGCCGTTCTCGGACGAGCAGCTGGTGCGGGCGGTGGCCGACTGCCGGACGCCGGTGGTCTCCGCCATCGGGCACGAGCCGGACTCGCCGCTGCTGGACCTGGTGGCCGATCTGCGGGCGTCGACGCCGACGGACGCGGCGAAGAAGGTCGTCCCCGACGTGGGCGAGGAGCTGGAGCGGGTACGGCAGCTGCGCGACCGGGCCCTGCGGACGGTCCGTGGGCTGCTGGACCGCGAGGAGCGGGGGCTCGCGCACGCCCTGGCCCGGCCCGCCATGGAGCGTCCGCACCGGATGGTGGACGAGCGCGCCGCAGAGCTGGACGCGCTGACCGCGCGGTCCCGGCGGGTGGTGGGGCATCTGCTGGACCGGGCCGACTCGGAGCTGTCGCACACCTGGGCCCGGGTGGTGTCGCTCTCCCCCGCCGCCACCCTGGAGCGGGGGTACGCGGTGCTCCGGAGACCGGACGGCGCCGTGGTGCGCTCCCCCGGGGACGTGGGTGACGGGGACGAGCTGCGGGCCCGGGTGGCCGACGGGGAGTTCGCGGTACGGGTCACCGGGCGGGCGGGCGCGGAGTAGCCGCGGGGCGCCGCGGCCGTGCGCCGGGGCCGCGCGGGCGCGGCGGGCTCCGGTTCGGGGCCGGGGACAGGTTTCGGGAATCACGAGGGAAGACGAGGACCACATGGCCGGGAAGACGGACGGAACGGAGTCCGCCGAGGCGGCGGCGGAGGCGTCGGAGCGGGCCGCCCTCGGCTACGAGCAGGCCCGCGACGAGCTGATCGAGGTCGTACGGCGCCTGGAGGCGGGCGGTACGACGCTGGAGGAGTCCCTGGCGCTCTGGGAGCGGGGCGAGGAGCTGGCCAAGGTCTGCCGCCACTGGCTTGAGGGGGCCCGGGCACGGCTCGACGCGTCGCTGGCCGCGGACCGGGACGAGGCGCAGGACGGCCGGTAGCCCCGCCCGGGTGACCGGCGGCCGGAGAGCCGGACCCGTGACCAGCCCCGCCCGGCGGCGGGGCGCCGTCGCCGGGAGCGCCGGGCCCGGAGCCGTACCACCTGATCCTGCGGCCGTATCGCCTGGTCACGCGGCCGTGGCGCCCGTTGCACACCGGCGGGCCGTACCGCCACTTCACCGCTCCGGGCCGGTATGAGGTGGTTCACAGGCATACCCCTCGGCCCAAGTAGTTGAAATTTAATCTATTGCGTTACGGTTGGACCTTCCGTACGTCCCCCCACGGATCACACCGGAAGGTTTCCCGCCATGCCCCTGGCCCTCGACCCCACCGCCCAGAACCTGCTCTTCCGCGAAGCCCGCACGGCCAACGCCTTCACCGGCGAGCCGGTGAGCGACGAGCAGATCCAGGAGATCTACGACCTGGTGAAGTTCGGGCCGACGGCCTTCAACCAGACCCCGCTGCGGGTCGTCCTCGTCCGCTCCGACGAGGCCCGCGCCCGGCTGCTGCCGCATATGTCCGACGGCAACCGCGACAAGACCGGCACGGCCCCGCTGGTGGCCGTCCTCGCCGCCGACAACGAGTTCCACGAGGAGCTGCCGGAGCTGCTCCCCCACTTCCCGCAGGCCAAGGACCTCTTCTTCGCCGACCGCCCGGTGCGCGAGCACTCGGCCGGGATGAACGCCGCCCTCCAGGCCGCGTACTTCATCGTCGGTGTCCGGGCCGCCGGGCTCGCGGCCGGTCCGATGACGGGCTTCGACCACGAGGCCGTCCAGCGGGAGTTCCTCGACGACGACCACACACCGCTGATGATCGTGAACATCGGCCGCCCGGCCGGGGACGCCTCGTTCCCCCGGTCGCCGCGGCTGGCGTACGACACGGTCGTCACCAGCGTCTGAGCGACCGGCCGTCCGCCGGAAACGTGACGGGGCCGCCGAGCGCTTCGGAGTCTCCGCCACTCCGGTACGCGAGGCCATGCAGCGGCTGGCCGCCGAAGGCACGGTCGAGGTCGTCCCCAACCGCGGATTCCG